>JAUNIV010000290.1 GCA_030523385.1 Bacteroidales bacterium
AAGTGATTGTGCTTCTTTGCAACAAGGAACGTACTATTACTACGGTGCTGACATTTGTAAAGAAAACACCGGACGTGGATGGCGGAACGGAAGATTATGATATCGAATCGGGAGCGTGGGATTAATGTTAACCTTTTAAATCAGAGAAATTTATGAAAAGAATCAGTTTATATCCATTTGCCTTGTCTGCCCTTTTGTGTCTGGCAGGATGTGCGGACGAGGATTCCTTTGAAACTTCCTCTGTAAGGGGCGATAATTCACTGGTGGCAGTTATCGAAGGACAAGAGACGGACGTTGTTTCGCGTACAGCGGTAGATGACGCAGGCCGTGTCACTTGGATTGCTACAGACGCTTTGGGCGTATATGCAGAGCATACGGAAAATGCCTTGTTTTCATCTACGGGCAGTGGCGCAAGCGTAGTTTTCAAAGGCAATCTTTCTCCTTCCGATGCAGCAGCCGAATGGGCTTACTATCCCTACGATGCCAATGCCGTGGTAAGCGGTCAGACTTTATCTTTCACGCTTCCCGATGAATATACTTATACCGGAAACAGTAATGCCCCCATGCTTGCTGTGAAAGGCAGTGAAGGAAACTTTGAGTTTAAACACCTCTGTGGTTTGCTTCGTATCACGTTGGGTGGCGGTATGCCGGCGGATGCCGACCGTTTTGTCATATCTTCGGTGGGCGATGATGCTCCGACTCTTTCTGGCGTGGCTACCGTGAATGATGTAACGGCGACGAATGCGATTCTTACCCTAGACGAAACGGGCAGCCGCAGCATCACTTACACCTTGGGCAGCTTGGCGTCAGCCGAGGACTACCAGAACTTCTTCGTTCCCCTGCCTGTCGGAACCTATCCGAAACTGCAAGTGGCTTTTTACTTAAAGGATAAGTCGAAACCTGAATTTACCCGTACTCTTTCCGATTTACAGGTACGTCGTGCCGTCATGACCAGCATGCCTATCCTGGATTGGAAAACCGGTGAACAGTTTGTGCTGAACGAGAACACCATCGAAATCACCAATGCCCTTGCCAAGCACGTATCAGTATCTCCCGAAGACAATACGACCTTATTATATAAGGTGACTGCCGCCGATGAGGTTCCGAGTGTGGGAAGAGTTATTTGGTCCCGCGTCACAGAGGATTTTCCTTATGGCTTCTTGGGCAAGGTGACGAAAGTAACTGCCAATGAGGATGGCAGCTATACGGTGGAAACGGGAGTAGCGGCGCTGAGTGAGGCGTTTGATGAACTGTATGTGGATGAAGAGATTGAGTTAGTGCCAGAAGAAGGGGCTGCCAGAAGCCGAGCAGAAGAAATGAAAGTGTTTGGGTTCAAAATAACAACAGAAGCAGACATAAAAATTGGTGTTGAGAATGAACCCATTTATGCCCATGGGAATATGGGATTGGGTTACAACTTTACGGCTAGTATCATTTTAAATAAGAAACAAAATGTTGAGAGGGCTTCCTTTACATTAGCACAAGCTAGTTCAGTACAATTGGGATTATGTTTGGGAGGAGCTTTTGCTGCTGAGAATAAACGTGAACACTCATTGGGCAAATTAAAATTCCAAAGAATCCCTTTAGCGTATGGACTGATTCAATTGACACCTGCCATAGCTCCTCACTTTGCGATCGCTGCTTCAGGTGAAATACAAAATGAAGCTACATTCTCTTCGGAAACGGTTACTTATGCAGGGGCAGAATATAAAAATGGAGAGTGGAAAGCAGGACAGAATAAACGGAATAAAGCAAATGGAGAATCTCCATGGAGTTTTGGTGGACATCTTACTTTTGCAGGGAAAGTTTCAGCAGGTCTTAGTTCTGATTGCGAAGTGATGTTGTATGAACGGGATGATATGAAGATCTCGCTAATTCCGGAATTAGCTGCAAAATTAACAGGAGAAGTACGAATTGACGAAACAAATTCATCATCATTGGAGGAAATCTTGAACAATGTAAAACTGGCAACATCTTTTGTATTTTCGGGTAAAGCCGGGATTGACGCTTCGTTGTTATCTCTTAAAAATCAATTAAAAGCAGAAATATCCTTTATAAAAATAGAATTTGCTAAAAAGGAAATCTATCTACTCCCCTTCTTCAAGGAATTGCTTGCTTCACTCAAGGCTAAAGAAGCAGCGGAAGCAGCTTACTTGGCACAGATAAACACGGAAGCCAGCCGGGAAATGTTGTCTAAGGATACCCAAATCGCTATTGAAGTAAAGAATCAAAATGGCGAAGTGGTTCAGACGACTACACCTGTGGCTTACACTGGTTCTACAGAGGATGTGGCAGTAGAAGACAATGAGCAAATGGCACAAGAAGCAGAGCCTAAACCGATAGAAGTGGAAATAGACAATATTCAAGCCGGAGAAGTATATGAGGCTTACCCAGTCATCTATTCTCCTTTGCTGGAAGATATTGTTCCAGAAGGAAAATTGGAACTGAAATCTCTGACAGTAACTTTCAGTCAACTTATCCAACTCTACAAAGACACGGATGGGGATAACTGGACAAACAATGAGAACTGGTGTAGTGACAAGCCTATTGGCGAGTGGTATGGTATCATAGATACGACAGATGCACTTCAAATTTCATTGCCTGACAATAACCTAAAGGGAAGCATCACATTGTCGGATGAACGGCTTATGACATTGGATGTGACAAATAACGATTTGACATCTATAAACCTCAGTAACTGTACATATTTGAAGAACTTGGGAACAAGGGGTAACAATAATTTGGAGACTATTGTTGTTGCCAATTGTACACAGTTGACGAATCCCTCAGGTTTATATGCTTCAACATTGCTTCATTTGGATGCTCATGGTTGTACCGCTCTTTCCGGAGATTTGGGGAGGGTGCTTAGTCACAATTTGGAATACGTGGATTTGAGTGATTGCAATGAATTTGTAAGAGACGGTTCTGAGTGGTATAATATGCCAGGACTGAAAACTTTGAAACTGAAAAATTGTACTCAGTTGACAGAATTATTTTGGACTGCTGAGGCTCCTTTGGATACCTTGGATGTATCAGGTTGTATAAACCTGAAAGAACTCCATTCGTTGGTCTTCAGTTCTCCTGCATCCTATCAGTTGAGGTGGGTTGATTTGTCGGGATGTACTTCTTTAGAGGAGTTATTTCAGATAAGTTCCAAATATCCCATTGAATATTTGGATATTAGTAGTGTTTGTATACCGAATGATAGGTTGGAGCTGTCGGACAAACTTCAGGTATTAAAAGTCAATGGAACGGAACTGCAAGAACTTCGTCTGAATTCATGTACTAACTTACACCAGCTCGAATGGGATCAATTAAAAGTAAAGATTTTGAATATCTCCGGCTTGCCTTTTTCGTCTTTGGACATGATTAAATCCGAAGGGATCACAGAATTGTATATACGAAATTGTCCTTTTAGTTCTTTCAATCCGGATTTATATCCGGCACTGACAAAATTGGAGTGTATTGGCACACAAATCACCACATTAGATTTTAGTGGACACCCAGAATTGAGTTATCTGTATTGTGGAAATAATGAAAAGTTATCTTCTTTGGTAGTAGATGATTGTCAAGCATTGGATATGTTGTATTGTATACGTAATGCAGCACTCATTTCATTG
>JAUNIV010000291.1:0-246 GCA_030523385.1 Bacteroidales bacterium
GTTCAAGAAAGATTGGAATTTTGAGGTGTATACACACAACATGTTATTAAGAACGGAATAGAATACAATAGTGATAAATTTAGATATGAGCAAAGTATCCATTTGTTTCTACAAAGACCATAAGGTCAGAGCTATTAGGGATGAGGAACATTTCAAATGGTGGTTCTCTGTTCTTGATGTTGTAAGAGCTATAAACAATGAGGCTGATTATAAAAAATAGTAGTTTTATACAAACGGAGAACTTCT
>JAUNIV010000291.1:256-3616 GCA_030523385.1 Bacteroidales bacterium
CAAAGTTAAAACGTGAGGGGAGTGAAGTGGTTAGTGTCACTAACCAGATGAAACTGACAGCTCCAGATGTCAAGAAGCATCCTATTCAATAATTTATTTACTAATGTAATTTTTTATGCCAAAGAAATTTGAAATACGAAATAGCACAGCAGAATTCCTCATCTTTCAAATAGAAGGAAAAGAGAATGGCATACAGGTAATGTATCAGCATGAAACCATTTGGTGCACGCAGAAAGCGATGGCGCAGTTGTTTAACTGCTCTGCTGATAATATTAGCCTACATTTGAAGAATATTTATGAAAGTGGGGAACTGGAACAAGAAGCAACTTCCGAGTTTTTCTCGGTAGTTCAAACAGAAGGTGAACGGCAGGTAAATCGTAAGCTAAAATTCTACAATCTCGAAGACACGGGTGATGCTGTGTTGAACGATGCAGGAAAGGTTACGGCTGAGTTTGCCAAAAGTTTTGCAGAAACAGAGTTTGAGAAATACCGCATCATTCAAGATCGCCTTTTCCAATCTGATTTCGATCATTTTAACGACGACAATCTTCTTCCATTGGATATAGAATAGCGATTGTTGATTAGCAACCATCAAGCTAAAAAGATATAGCAATCATAGATAGAAACAATTAGTCCCGACTGGGAAACGAATAAAGAAATCGTACCGAGTCGGGACTAATCGTGGTTTACTTCACGTCCCCTACCTTTATTAAGTATTCAGCTATCTGTACTGCGTTCAGTGCGGCGCCCTTCTTGATTTGGTCGCCTACGATCCAGAAGGTAAGTCCGTTTTCGTTCGACAAATCCTTGCGGATGCGGCCCACATAGACAGGGTCTTTGCCTGCCAGAAACAACGGCATGGGGTATTCCTTTTCTGCTGGATTGTCCATCAGTACCAGTCCTTCGCCTTTGGCAAAAGCTTCGCGGGCTTCTTCGGGAGAGATGGGACGTTCGGTCTCCACCCAAATGCTTTCGGAGTGGGAGCGGAGGGCCGGAACACGTACACACATGGCACTCACCTGAATGTCGGAGTGCATAATCTTGCGTGTCTCGTTATACATCTTCATTTCTTCCTTGGTATATCCGTTGTCGGTGAATACGTCAATCTGAGGAATCAGGTTGAAAGCCAACTGATAGGCAAACTTCTCTACGGTGACAGGTTCTCCGGCCAGCACTTGGCGGTATTGTTCGTAGAGTTCGTCCATGGCTGCGGCACCCGCGCCGCTGGCTGCCTGGTAAGTAGCTACATGCACACGTTTGATGTGCGACAGGCTTTCGATGGCTTTCAGTGCCACTACCATCTGGATGGTGGTACAGTTGGGGTTGGCTATCACGCCACGCGGACGGTTCAGCGCATCTTCGGCATTGACTTCGGGCACTACCAGGGGTACATCGGCATCCATGCGGTAGGCGCTGGAGTTGTCTATCAGTACGGCACCATGCTTCGTGATGGTTTCGCAAAATTCTTTGGTGGTGCCTGCACCGGCAGAGGTGAAGGCTATATCTACGCCTTTAAAGTCATCGTTGTGCTGAAGGAGTTTCACTTCTATCTCTTTACCGCGGAAAGTGTATTTTCGGCCTGCACTGCGTGAAGAACCAAACAACAACAACTCGTCCACCGGGAAGTTTCTTTCATCGAGCACACGCAGGAACTCTTGTCCCACTGCACCGCTTGCACCAACAATTGCTACTTTCATTTCGTTTCTTGTTTTAATAAATAATGTATGATTATTGTCTTTCGGAATACCGAATTTAGAAGGTTATTGGCATTCCGGGCGCAAAATTAATACATTTTGAGATATAAAATCTTCGAGGACGAAACTTTTTTCGTAATTTTGTCGATATTTTGATATTGAAACCTGAAAAGACATGGATTTATTCGGCCTAAACATAGCTCTACCTGTGACGGATCCTACGTGGATCTTCTTTCTTGTGCTTATTATCATCCTTTTTGCCCCCATGATTTTGGGCCGGTTGCGCATTCCGCACATCATCGGAATGATACTGGCCGGCGTGGTAGTGGGCAAGTATGGGTTCAACATCCTGGAGCGCGACAGCAGCTTTGAACTTTTCGGCAAGGTGGGACTGTATTATATCATGTTTCTTGCCGGACTAGAGATGGATATGGACGACTTCAAGAAGAACCGTACCAAAGGACTGGTGTTCGGATGGTTTACTTTCCTCATACCGATGGCATTGGGTATCTGGAGCAGCATGAGCTTGTTGGGCTACGGGCTGATAACGTCGGTGTTGCTGGCCAGTATGTATGCCAGCCATACGCTGATAGCCTATCCGGTGGTCAGCCGCTACGGCCTGTCGAGGCAGCGGACGGTGAGCATCACCATTGGCGGTACGGCTGTCACCGTGGTGTTGGCCTTGATGGTGCTGGCGGTGATAGGCGGTATGTACAAGGGCGAAGACGTGAGTGGGCTGTTTTGGGTGTTGCTTGTGGCGAAGGTGGTAGTGCTTTTCGCGCTGATTATCTTCTTCATGCCCCGCATAGCGCGGTGGTTCTTCCGCAAGTATGACGATGCCGTGATGCAGTTTGTCTTTGTGCTGGCCATGGTGTTTTTGGGTGGCGGATTGATGGAGATGGTCGGCATGGAAGGTATTTTGGGTGCTTTCCTGGCGGGACTGGTGCTGAACCGCTTCGTGCCGCATGTATCTCCGCTGATGAACCGTTTGGAGTTTGTGGGCAATGCACTCTTTATACCTTATTTTCTTATCGGTGTAGGAATGATTATCGACGTGCGTTGTCTCTTCACGAAAGGCGAAGCCTTGAAAGTGGCAGTGGTGATGACGGTGGTGGCCACGCTTAGCAAATGGCTGGCGGCATGGATTACGCAGAAAATATATGGCATGAAGAAGGTGGAACGGAGCCTGATGTTCGGACTGAGCAATGCGCAGGCGGCGGCCACGCTGGCGGCGGTGCTGATAGGTCATGGCATCATCATGGAGAACGGCGAACGGCTCTTGAGCGACGATGTGCTGAACGGCACGGTGGTGATGATTCTCTTTACCTGCATCATCAGTTCGGTGGTTACCGAACGCGCGGCACGCTTGATGGTGACTCAGGAAAACCTGGCCGGAGATAAGGATGGAGACAAGGGTAAGGAACAGGAACGATACCTGATTCCGGTGGCCAATCCCGACACCATAGAGGGACTGATAGGCATGGCGTTGATGATAAGACCGCCCAGACAGAAAGACTCATTAGTGGCTCTGAGCGTGATTAATGACAACAATGCTTCGGAAACGAAAGAACTGATTGGCAAGCGGAACCTAGAACGCACGGCCATGCTTGCTGCTTCGGCCGATGCTTCGGTAAAGACCGTGCTGAGGTATGACTTGAGCATCGCA
>JAUNIV010000292.1 GCA_030523385.1 Bacteroidales bacterium
GCCCAACTGCACGGCAAAATACACCGGACGGTCACTATGCGCCCGAGATACCGATGAGAGAACAGCCGAACGGTCTTGCGTTTCCATCCAATACTCTTTCAGAAACGGATTCAGTACTCCTACTTTCAGCGACCATTTGGGCTGCTTGTAGCCTGCCATCAACAAATGCATATCCTTTTCTTCCATGATTTGCTCGCCATACATCCGATTGGCATCTCCCACAAGCGTGTTGTAACTCAGCATCCAGTTGTGCCAGATAAAGTCAATGTTCCATCGGAAACGAGGCATGGTATAGGTATGCAGGTAATTGTTTCCACGACTGATATAGCGGCTGACGCCGGGCGAAAAGGCAATGGAGAGATGTTCTTTCCAAGGCCGTAACGTCAGCGTGCTCTCGACAGTCAGCTTCCGGAAAGAACGCTGGTTCTCGTAAGTGCGTATAAAATGTCCCTCCTCGTAAAAGACCGATTCCATGATGGGATGATACTCGTGCTTGTAACCCAACATCACATCCAGGCTGAGCCACGGGATGTCATACCCCGCAGTGAGCTGCTGGTTCAGCGTGTGATACGCTTTCAAGCAAGGATTGCCGCGAAGCACCTGCCCTGCATCTACTTTCTGTTCCACATCGTTCAGTGCGGAAAGTGACGGAGCATCAGTATGGAAGTCTGCCCGATAGCGTATGAAAGACTCGTCATTCGGACTGAAGGACAGGCGGACAGACGGATGAAAGGTGTACTTTTTCATCCGAATGCCGCTTTGACTGTAGTAAAGGCGGGTGGCAGTCAGATTACCCATATAGCTCCATCTGCCCCACTTGCGACGGTATTCGGCATAGACCGAACTTTCCGACTGGTGCATGGAGATGTCGGCCTGCACATTTCCCGTATAGGTATTGTCCGTGCAGGCTTGCAGATGACGTGCCCCGACAGTCAGCCGATGCGTGCCCCACGGCTGCTCATACATACCTTCGGCTATCAGTGAATATTTGTTGCCGCTGATGTTGGAAAGCACTTCCACTCCGGAAGCATCCGCCTGCCCTTCCCGATAGATGCGCCTGCTGTCGGTCTTGATGTAAGTGCCCACCGCATCAAGAATCAGTTGTCCGCCTCCGTTCAGTGTCCGTTGGAAATACAAGTCGAGTGCAGGCGAATGGCTGCGTTCCGACAAATGCTCGTAAATATCGGACGCCTGGTCGCTGTCCGAAGTGAGCAATATGTTGCGGCGATCCCCTTCCTCGCTTTTAGGAGCATCATTCAGCGAATAGCTCAGTTGGGCATTGAGATAATATTTACCTTCTTCTGCCAGACTGTAATTCAGGCAGGTACGAGAACCTCTGACATCAATCGGAACGGGCAACCCTATTTCCTGCCGATACACTTCACCATCGGGAAAGACACGCGTTTCATCATAATCGCGCGTCCAGCGGTTGCGCTTCACCTCCATGTACGAGGCATTGGCGCTCCACTCCGAACGGCCGTGGTTATATTTTGCCGCCAAATGATTGAGACCGGCAAAGCCATTGCCGAAAGCATCCAGGAAATCACCACTCACATTGCCTCCCTGCTCCCGGCGGCGAGTGATGTAATCCACCACCATATCGGCATTTTCATAACGGGCACCCGGACTGTCGTGACATTCGATGCGCAACACATCGGCAGGAGAAACAGCAGACAGCTCATCACTTGTCACCTGCACACCATTGAGGCATAAGCGGATATTTCCTCCGCCCGACAGCCCCACCTCTCCCGTCAGCGGATTGACATTGACACGCGGAAGACGGATGCGGCGAAGCAAGTCCAAACCATCGGTGGACATACGAGCCTGTTCGGCTGTAGGCATCACCATACGCCGATCATCTTTCAGAATGACTTGCCGGGCACGGACGGTCACTTCGTCCAATTCCGTGAAAGACTGCTGAAGAAAGATTTGTATCGTATCGGTCTGCGGAAAGTTCAGACAAGCTGTCTTGTAGCCGATACAAGACACAAAGAGCAAATTCTCCTTGCCTGCCTCCGGCAGATGTGGCAAACAAAACCTCCCGTCGGCATCTGTCGTAGTTCCGGTGAGGAAGGTTGAATCGGGAGTCAATACCAACACGTTGGCCGCCTGTATCGGAGTCTTGTCCGACGCATCCGCCACCCGTCCGTATGTTTGGGGTTGCTGTGCAGACACAGCAAGGGCTATAGGACATAGCAATGCCCATGCCATTATTCTTGTTTTCATCTTTATAAATGTTGGGAAATAAGTGTGTAACGAAAAAAGGGAATCAGTATTCCAGTATGTCTTTATACAGTTCTTTCAGCCTGTGGCGCAGATGCTTCACGGCATAGTGTTTGCGCGAGAGGAGCGTATTCGCCGGAGTGCCCGTAGCCTTTGCTATCTCTTTCACGGACATTCCCTCCAGCTCTGCCAATTCAAACACCTCGCGCTGTTCGGGAGGCAGTTCCGCCAATGCGGCTTCCAGTTCCTGCCACACCAACGAGCGCAGGTAGGCCGCTTCGGGTGTGGGGTTGTCGTCATCAAACAAGGTGACGGAGAATTCTTCCCACACCGTGTCTTCTTCATCGCCAAAGCCAAGTGCGGGCAATTCCTCTTCGCGCTTCTTGCGCCCCATGTTGATAATCGTATTCCGGGCCACGCGGAAAAGCCATGCCGAGAGTTGGCCTATCTGTACGGCATTGTTGTCCAGCGTCTTCACCAACTGGTAGAACACATCCTGCAAGACGTCTTCGGCATCCTCCTTGTTGGGCACCCATCGGCGGATGAACGATTTCAGCCGTGGCCGATACTCCTTCACGAGTTGCTCCACGGGCTTTTGCTCTTGCGACTCACTCATGGGATTCCTCCTGGCTGTCGCAGTGTTCCTCCTTGCCGATATCTTCTTTGCCGAAAAACATCTTGAATCCGGCTTTGCGTCTGGCCATGATGAATTCCCTGCGCTGTTCGTCGGTCATATTGGCCCATTTCTCGTGAGCAGCCCGATGATGGCCGGGACTAAAGACATGCATCAGTCCGCCCAACAAAAGCAGTCCCAATCCGAATCCTCCGAACAGGAGCTGGCAAAGGAAAAACAACTTCACGGCCTGCCAGAATCCGATGCTTGCCACGCCTAAGAGGTCGGGCAACACGCCGTTCCAAAGCCACATAAGCAGGGCACTGGCGGCTGTCGGTATGACTACTATCCAGAAAAGCAGTGGTATGATAAATTTCGTTTTCATAATCATTTTTATTTTAAAAGGGTTATACATGTTTCTTTTCTCAAGAGCTCTCTACTTGTTAAGACAAGCCGGAAGCAGAAATATTGTAAACGACTATGAAAAATAATGTTAATTCGTCAAACAACACAACTGTTGTCTTTTATATAAATCGTCTTGATAGCTTCATGGTCAGTTGCTTTTATCCACGACAACCCACGTTCCGTTCTTTCTACCACCTTCACGCTTTAGCAAACCTTGTTGCTGAAGTTTTCCTATAATAAACTTGACTCCATCTTCAGTTATATTTCCAATGGAGTTTGCAGCATCAACTCTACTTGCCTTGGGGTTATCTTTAAAAAAATCAAGAACAGCCTTTTGGGCAGTAGTTATACTCTTTTGGG
>JAUNIV010000293.1 GCA_030523385.1 Bacteroidales bacterium
GTACTCATATCTGATAGGATTGTTTTCGGGGGTACAAAGATATAAAACAATTCGGTTTCTCGAAAAGATTGGAGAAAAAACGACTTTTAAATCTGCCAATACGATACTGTAGGCTTGATGCTTATGCTGAAAAACATAGTTTTTCGTGACAAATTCATCGGATTAATTAAGTTCCTTTGTCTAACTTTGTATGGAATGTTCATAACTAACAACTAATACCTAATAATATCATGAAGAATTATCCTAAAATCGGGATTCGTCCCACCATCGACGGACGCCAGGGAGGTGTTCGTGAAAGTCTGGAAGAAAAGACCATGAACCTTGCCAAGGCTGTAGCCGAACTAATCAGTACAAACCTGAAGAATGGTGACGGAAGTCCCGTGGAATGTGTCATAGCCGATGGTACCATCGGACGCGTAGGCGAAAGCGCAGCCTGTGCAGAAAAGTTTGAGCGCGAAGGCGTAGGAGCCACCATTACCGTGACCAGCTGCTGGTGCTACGGTTCGGAAACCATGGACATGCATCCACACTGGCCCAAAGCTGTGTGGGGATTCAACGGGACGGAACGTCCGGGTGCTGTCTATCTGGCAGCCGTACTGGCCGGACACGCACAGAAAGGCTTGCCTGCTTTCGGAATCTACGGACATGATGTACAGGATCTGGAAGATAATACCATCCCTGCCGATGTAGCTGAAAAGCTGCTCCGTTTTGCTCGTGCCGCACTGGCAGTGGCCAACATGCGCGGAAAGAGTTATCTTTCATTCGGCAGTGTATGTATGGGTATCGCCGGTTCTATCGTAGATCCCGACTTCTTCCAAGAATATTTAGGCATGCGCAATGAGAGTGTGGATGAAACGGAAATCTTGCGCCGCATGGAAGAAGGCATCTATGACCACGAAGAATATGCCAAAGCCATGGCATGGACTGAAAAATATTGCAAACCCAACGAAGGAGAGGACTTTAAGAATCGTCCGGAGAAGCGCAAGACACGCGAAGAGAAAGATGCCGACTGGGAATTTATCGTAAAGATGACTATCATCATCCGAGACCTGATGACAGGAAACCCACGCTTGCGCGAGATGGGATTCAAGGAAGAAGCCATCGGACACAATGCCATTGCCGCCGGTTTCCAAGGACAACGCCAATGGACCGACTGGAAGCCGAACGGCGACTTTACCGAAGCCTTGCTCAACACCACATTCGATTGGAACGGCATTCGTGAAGCCTACGTATTAGCTACCGAAAACGATGCCTGCAACGGCATAGCCATGCTTTTCGGCCACTTGCTGAGCGGACGCGGACAGATGTTCTCTGACATCCGTACTTACTGGAGCCCCGAAGCTGTGAAGCGCGTCACAGGCAAAGAGTTGACCGGACTGGCACAAGGCGGTATCATACACCTCATCAACTCGGGTGCCACTACGCTGGATGCTACCGGTGCAAGCCTCAACGAAGCCGGAGAGCCTTGCATGAAGCCTAATTGGGAAATGACCGAAGCCGATGTGGAAGCCTGCCTGAAAGCCACGACCTGGTATCCGGCAGACCGCGACTACTTCCGCGGCGGTGGTTTCTCTTCCAACTTCCTGAGCAAAGGCGGTATGCCTGTCACCATGATGCGCCTGAACTTAGTGAAAGGACTCGGTCCCGTATTGCAGTTAGCCGAAGGATGGACAGTAGATATAGACCCCGAAATCCACCACGTGTTGAACATGCGTACAGACCCCACATGGCCTACTACCTGGTTCGTGCCCCGTCTGTGTGACAAACCTGCTTTCCGCGATGTCTATTCAGTAATGAACAACTGGGGAGCCAACCACGGTGCCATCAGCTACGGCCATATCGGTCAAGACTTGATTACGCTGGCTTCCATGCTGCGCATTCCGGTATGCATGCACAATGTAGAAGACGACAAGATCTTCCGCCCCGCTGCATGGAATGCTTTCGGTATGGACAAGGAAGGTTCTGACTATCGCGCATGTGCCAACTACGGGCCCATCTACAAGTAAGCAAGTAAGAACGAGTCTGATATCATGAAAAATACCAATCAATCGATTCTCCATAAGGACGGAGTGAGCTATGTGCTTCCTTTCATTTTGGTCACCTGCTGCTTCGCCCTGTGGGGATTTGCCAATGATATCACCAATCCGATGGTGAAAGCCTTCTCGAAAATCTTCCGCATGAGTGTCACCGACGGGGCACTCGTGCAGGTGGCTTTTTATGGAGGCTACTTTGCTATGGCCTTCCCGGCCGCCATGTTTATCCGCAAATACTCCTACAAGGCGGGTATCCTGTTGGGATTGGGACTTTATGCCGTAGGGGCGCTGCTCTTCTTCCCTGCTAAGATGACCGGTGCCTACTATCCGTTCCTGCTGGCCTACTTCATCCTGACGTGCGGCCTGTCTTTCTTAGAGACCAGCTCAAACCCCTACATTCTTTCAATGGGTTCGGAAGAAACAGCCACCCGCCGGCTCAATTTGGCGCAGTCCTTCAACCCGATGGGGTCTTTATTGGGTATGTATGTGGCCATGAACTTCATCCAGGCGAAGCTGCATCCGATGGATACGGCTGAGCGTGCCCAACTCTCTCCGGAGGACTTTGTTGCCGTGCGTGATGCCGACCTGGATGTACTGATAGCTCCTTACCTCACCATCGGCATTGTGATTATCATCATGTTCCTGATTATCCGTTTCACCAAGATGCCGAAGAATGGAGACAAGTCGCACAGCATCAACTTTGGCCCTACGCTGAAACGCATCTTCTTCATGCACCATTACCGCGAAGGAGTAATTGCACAGTTCTTTTACGTAGGCGCACAGATTATGTGTTGGACATTCATTATCCAGTATGGCACGCGCCTGTTCATGTCGCAAGGTATGGAGGAGAAGGCTGCCGAGGTACTCTCGCAGGAATATAACATCATAGCCATGTGCATCTTTTGCGTGAGCCGTTTTGTATGTACCTTCCTGTTGCGTTATCTCAATCCGGGACGATTGCTTATGATTCTGGCCATAGCCGGAGGTTGCTTCACGGCAGGTGTCATATTCTTCCAAAGCATTTGGGGTATGTATTGCCTGGTTGCTGTCTCCGCCTGTATGTCGCTCATGTTTCCCACCATCTATGGCATTGCTTTGTCAGGATTGGGAGATGATGCCAAATTCGGAGCTGCCGGTTTGATCATGGCCATCTTAGGCGGTTCGGTATTGCCACCGTTGCAGGCTTCCATCATTGACATGGGCACGTTGTGCGGAATGCCTGCGGTAAACGTATCGTTCCTGTTGCCATTCATTTGCTTTGTGGTGATTATGGTGTACGGACATCGGTCTTACAAACGGGGCATGTATTGAAGGATTGACACCAAAAGCGGATGTCTTTGGAATATTCAGTAGATGTCCTGTATTTGATTCATATTAGAGCGTAAAGTGGATTTCGATCTGCATTTACGCTCTGTTTTTGTAAATCCTCCTTTTTTGAATAGTGCTAAAAAATGACGGGTTAATAAATTGACTTATCAATTCATTAACCCGTCATTTTGGTCGGAATGAGGCGACTCGAACGCCCGACCCCTACGTCCCGAACGTAGTGCGCTA
>JAUNIV010000294.1 GCA_030523385.1 Bacteroidales bacterium
AACTTTCTCATTTCCTTTGAAATTAAATAAAACATAAATTGATTATTGTATGATTTTAAAACAAGTTTGTCCGGAAGCATACGCCTCCTGAGAAATATCTGCCGTCCTGCAAAGAGGCTTGCAGGAGAAAATATTTCCACAGCAGGCAGTCTATACCTATATTTAGATCATTGCCGGTGTATTCCGCTATGGCACGCAGGTTCCGGGCAAATGAAGGGCGGCAGGTAATGCCGCCAACTATGCCGTTCCATTTTGAGTTATAATCTCTTTTAAAATGCCTGTATGCTAAATGCACGCCCAATTCATGTTGCTTTATGTAAAGATGCTTGGTTGCTGCCACGTAGTAGTTGCAGAAATACTGGCTGTTTCCGTCATCACCACGTGCTATCTGTTCGTCTGTCAGCTTGTCTTTGTTTCCGGTGCCATAAGGGTCATTAGTCCCGACGGCCACTGACGGCCACCACCGTCCTTCCTTGATAGGCTGTATTTTCACCGAGAAATAGCGGTCTTTGTGACTATATCCGCCATCCGTTGCATTTCCGTCGATAACCTTTATTCCTTTCATCAGCGTGCAAGTATATCCGATTTCCACCCACGAAAAAGGAGTAATGCTCAGATAATGGGTCGTTGTATGATAAGAAAAATTATTTGGAGAAAACTCACGGTTCAGGAAATGTACACCCACACGGGCATCTCCTTCCTTATCCATTTCGGCAGAAGGCACATGAATCAAGCCGGACATACCTGTGTACTGTTGTGCGAAAAGCGACAAACCTATAATTGACAGAGCAATCATAATCAGTATTCGTTTCATCGCTTGTCCTTTTTATCGGTTATTTTCTTTGGTTATAAAATCCGGTTCCATCAGATTCTGCCCCCATGGCAGGAGGTCACGGTCAAACCATCCTGTGCGTTCATTCTGTTCCGGGTCAGTCATATACGTTCTGTTGGCATACCCGTCCGCCTCTACACTATAAGTCAATCGGAAGTTACTTGCCGGACGGATATTGACTTTCCGTGTCTGGCGTTTATAAGGCGGCAGCATCATGACCACCTTAAAACCCGCATCCTCTTTCCCTTTATCACTGTAAGACACGTACACTCCCACGCTGGCATGCTTGAAGTGGCGAAATCCTTCGCCCACCACTCCGTAATCACCATAAATGTAACGTCCTCCGCGCACGGTGAGTTGCGTATTCCATCGATGAAGATAAACCTCCGTTCCTACCTGTGCCGTTATCCTTTCCATCGTGCTTGCTTCCCAACCTGCCGCCATGGAGCAATGTCCGGTCAAACCCATTTGAGCCGTCAATGCCAGCCATCGGTTGAGCACAAACATGTTCTTCCAGTCCAATCCGTAGCGCTCCGAATCAAACAAACCGCCCGTAACTTTCATTTTCCAATGCTGTCCGATGGCAGCCTGTTTGGAGAGTACCGCCATGTTCAGCCGGACATTCTTATACCGGTCGCCATATTGGTTTACCGTAGGAATCAAGGCCTGTGCTGCCAGTTCCCAACGGTTTCCCATGTTCCATTTAAATCCCGGAGTCAGGTTGATAAGCAAGTCATATACCCTGCCATTCCAGAATATATCCCTGTAATTGAAATCTACGCCCATGAAAACATCTACCGTTCCGGCCCTTTGCTGGCTGAATCCGGTCAAGGATAATAGGAGGAACAGGCTGGACAAAAGCACCTTTTTTCTATTCCACATACATTACTGTTCGGTTTGATTCCAAATTTATTCGATTATTTTTGGAATCGATTCCAAAATTATTCGGTTATTTTCGGATTCAATGATTATTTGCATGATCTTTCTTTCCTGTGCTTACGTATCATCTCCCCTACCAATAATTGGGGCAGTGTCAGCAGAATCATGCTGCACCGCTTCAATTGTTTTTTGGGCTCCTGGAATATTCTGTATATAAATTCCGCATGATGTTTTATCATCCATTGCGGTGCCCGTTTTTCTTCCAGTCCGCTATAAAACTTAAAGGCAGCCCCTACGGCAATCATGACCCCTCTTTTCAGATGAGGCTTCAGCTTACTCATGAATATTTCCTGCTTGGGTGCACCCAGTGCGATCCAGATGATGTCCGCTCTATCCGCTTCTATCTCTCTGGCAATGCTTTCATAATCGAAATCTTCCACTGCTTTGTAAGGCAATTCCAAGAATGTCATGCCTCCCACATCCGGGTTTTCCTTTTTCAAGTTCTCCTTCAATCCGTTCAATGTGTTTTGAGACGTCCCCATGAAAATCATCCGGTATTTCCGGCTACGGACAATATCTATGAAGATTTGGCTCCCGCAATATTGTTCGTAACGCTTGCCGTAAATCCAGCGGATATACAAGGGCACATAACCACTGTCGCAGATGGAGAACATTCCGCCATTGACGATCTTCAGATAGTCCGGCTTCCTGTTGGCAATATTTAGGATTACACCGTCGGCCACACAGATGTAGCCAGGTTCTCCCGATTGCAATTGTCGGGCAATACATTCCTGTACGAGTCTCTTGTCAAACTCGTATCTGATATTAAAATAAGTTTCCATTGTAATTATTTACTTGCAGACAGGCACGAAACCATACATTCTTCAAATCTTTCAAGGGTATAATTAGACTTGAAGCGTTCGCAGCCGGCCTTCCCGTATTGTAATCTTAGCTGTGGGTTATCTAATAGAAGTCTTAATTTCTGAGCCAGATCTATTGCATCTTTGGTTTGGCAAATCAATCCGGTTTTGCCGTGTTCCACCATTTCGGCAATGGCCCCTTGATTGGTGGCAACTATCGGTAGCCCATACTGCATGGCCTCCAATACTGTCAATGGGAAGCAATCATCAAAAGTGGGTTGCACAAAAATATCAGCGTTGCTGAATGCTTCCGCCTTTTCCTTGCCATATTTTTTTCCTACATAAGTTACGCAATCATCTATATGACGTTTTTTCGTTTCTTCTGCAAAGACTTTACTGTCTATTTCCTTGGTTTCGCCTCCAACAAACTGGCAGATAAATTCCTTACCTTCATTCTTCAGTATTTCGCATGCATCCAGTAGTGTTAAGACACCCTTGTTAATCAACAGATTGGAAAGAAACAGAATACAGGGAATGCTATGAGGCTTAGCTTTTATTCGATATGTTTCTGTAGGAATGCCATTGGGGCAAATGAGTATCTGATTTTGGGCTACCACTTTGGAAATGTCTTCATACAAGGCCATGGAAAGCAATATTACTTTTGTGTTCCTGTACGCCAAAGGAAGTAACCAACGATAAGGCCAACGGTTCACGTCTGCCGCCATTCCCTTGTTGTGCTGATGCAATACGACCTTTCGCCTGAACATTTTGCATATCAATACAAAGGGGAGATCCTTCAGAAACCCGATGCCATGACACGTTATCGCCAGATAGCACAAGTCATAGCGATGCATCAGCAGTTTTCCTATCAGAATGAAATAGGAAGAAAAGAAACGAGTGATTTTCCTCCACGACATTTTCCCGATTTCATCCATCCTCCGCGAAGTGGATAGATTGATGAAGTCGCAATCAAACGCTTCGTTGATGATGCGG
>JAUNIV010000295.1 GCA_030523385.1 Bacteroidales bacterium
ATAGCCTATCTCAACCCACCGGAAAGGAGTCAGGGACAGATAAAAATCCATGGTGTCATATTTCTTTCCTTCATATAGAAATCCATAGGTATCGCCGTCACTTCCGGGCGTGAAATGGCTGTTCATAAAATAGCAGCCTATCCGTGCATCCCCCTCTTCGTGCATCTCTGCCGAAGGTGTGTTTATCAGTCCCGACAGTCCCGTATAGAGTTGGGCATATCCCGACAAAGGGAACAGAGCGGCCATACACAGCCATATAAGAATCCTTGTCCTCATTGCCCGTCCTCCTTCTTTTCCTCCCGTATGAAATCGGGTGCCATCGTATCCGTTCCCCACGGCAACAGGTCACGGTCAAACCATCCTTCCCGTTCGTTCTGTTCCGGGTCCGTGAAATAAGTGCGGTTGGCATACCCATTGGCCTCCACACTGTAGGTCAGCCGGAAATTGCTTGCCGGACGTATGTTCACCTTCCTTGCGGAGCGTCTGTAAGGGGGAAGCATCATGATGACCTTGAATCCTGCATCCTCCTTCCCCTTGTCGCTGTATGAGGCATAAACCCCTACACTGACATGCCTGAAGTGCCGGTATCCTTCACCCACCACGCCATAGTCTCCATAGAGGTAGCGTCCCCCGCGCACGGTTATCTGCGTATTCCACCGGTGAAGGTACACCTCCGGTCCTATCTGTGCCGTCCACCGCTTCATGGTGCTTGCCTCCCAGCCTGCCGCCATCGAGCAATGGCCGGTCAGTCCCGCCTGTGCCGTCATGGCCAGCCACGGGGTCACGATGAACATGTTCTTCCAGTCTATCCCGTAACGCTCCCCGCTGAACCAGCCGCCGGTGATTTTCATCTTCCAGTATTGCCCAACCGACAGTTGTTTGGACAGAACCGCCATGTTCAGCCGGATCTTTTTATACCTGTCCCCGTATTGGTTGACCACCGGAACCAATGCCTGTGCTGCTATCTCCCACCGGTGTCCCATGTTCCATCTCACTCCGGGTGTCAGGTTGAGCAGCACATCATACACCCGGTTATTGTACCAGATGTCCCTGTAATCGAAGGTTGCCCCCATGAAGATGTCCACCGTGCCTGCCCTGTCCTGTGCAGACAACCGTATGCCAGCCATGAGAACCGCAATAATGACCGCCAGTCTTTTCATCAGCTACCTGTTTGGTTTCACTTTGTATTTTGCGAGTTCTATTACCTTATATATATAGCGCAGACTGTCCAAGAAGGCATTCGAGGGTACATGGTTTTCCTTATAGGCTCGCACATGGTCTGCCAGAATCTTCTTGTGGCTGGCCAGTCCGGAGGTGGAAGCCCCGCCCGTGCGCATCGTCACGCAGTCCATGGGTATATATTTCGTGGAAATCTTTCCCACATAAATCAGGCGGAGCAGGTTCTCGAAGTCGGCTGCCACCTTATAGGACGTCTTGAACATGCCGAAACGCTCATACGCTTCCTTGCGGCAGTAGAACGACGGATGGGCGGGCATAAAGCCGAGCAGCATCTTCCAGCGGCGGAAACCTTCCGATGAGTAATAACGTACACATTTCTTCAGGTCTTTGTCATCCACGTAATGGATGTCTCCATACACGGCATCCACATGGGCCGATACGAGTTCATCCATCAGCCGCTCTACGGTATCCGGTGAGGTGTAGAAATCATCCGAGTTGAGTATGCCTATCACTTCCCCCGTAGCCATCCGGATACCCTTGTTCATGGCATCGTAAATTCCCTTGTCCGGTTCGCTGATGTATCGCAGCCTCCCGTTATACCGGGGTTCATACTCCAGTACCAGTTCCATGGTACCGTCCGTCGAATTACCGTCCACGATGATATGCTCAATGTCGGGATAAGTCTGCCTGAGCACACTCTCCAAAGTGTCACGTAGGGTAGCAGCGCTATTCCACGTGGCAGTGATAACCGAAACTTTCATGCTGAACTGAATAAGTGAGTTGTTTGTTAAGTATAACTAATAAACTGCATTCAAATTCATTAATTTATTTGCTATAACTAACAAAATAGGATTATATCTCATAGTATAATTTTCATTCTATCACTCTCTTCTTAATGAATTCAGCCGGATTGCCTCTATAAATAGAAAAAGCGTCCAAGTCTTTCAAGGCAACAGAACCAACGCTCAAGACACTATGCGTATGGGCTGTTACTCCGGGACATACCGTTGACTGGGCACCAATCCATGCCCCATCTTCTATGGTGATAGGCTTTACAATGAGGTCAAAAGTCGCTTTCTTGTAGTTATGGTTACCACATAGCAACATGGCTCCCTGGCTGATGCAGGCATTTGAACCGATGGTTACTTGAACCAGATTATCTATCCATACATTTTCTCCAATCCATGTATAGTCACCTATAGATAGATTCCACGGATATTTGATGTTGACAGATGGTTTTATTACTACTCCTTTGCCTATTTGGGCACCAAACATGCGAAGCAATCGAACTTTTATACCAGAACTGGGATTCCAAGCACAATTCAAAAAACACGCATTGACATAATACCAAATTATGGCTTTGATCCGTCCGGCACCAATGCTAAACCAAGAATTGTCATATTGTGATAAATCAACTCTATTCATAAATAAAATCGGGTTTTGAACATTCACCGAGCAACCAGCCATACAACTCTGCCATCATCTGTGCCACCTTGTGCTGTTCATACTTTTCTTCCATCAGTTTCCTGCCACGACTCCCCATAGCCAATAGTTCATCTTCTTTCTTCTGCAATACTTCCCTGATTACTTTGGCAATTGTTTCAGGTCGGTTGTCTCTCCACCAACCACACCGATACTCATTCAATTCCTTCCAAGGTGTGCCCAATGATGCATATACAGGCGTTCCGCATATCAGTGCTTCAGGTACTATCATACCAAAATTTTCCTGTGCGCTGGGGACAAACAAAGCCCACAGAGTTGACAGCTTTTCGTATTTTTCCTTACCATTCACAAAACCGACGAAATGCACTTTCTCTTTCAACCCTAACCTTTCAACTTCGTCACAAAGAAACGTCTCATATTCCTCCGAACCTCTTCCCATAATCTCTATATTGAAAGGTTCGCTGCCCTGCTTCATGGCTTCAGTTGCTCCATACAACAGGTTTTCCACCTTCTTGATAGGATGTAGCCTTCCTAAGTAACCAATTCTTTTTTGAACAGGGATTTGTTCCTTGATGGCTATTCCCTCTGGAAACACTACAGGGTTCGGAATAATAGCCACTGGTCCACTATACCCATACTGACGAATGTATTTCATCTCCTGCTCACAAGTCGCGTGCAAACAAGCAGCTTGTTTGATATCCTCATCAAACCACAGTTTTTTCATCGGCCATTTTTTCCAAGCACTTACCTTCAATGCTGTTGGATATAACATGCCATGAGGTGACAATACATACTTCCTCCCCTTCTCACGTGCCATTTTGCATGTAACGTGACTTGGATACAACCAAATAGTATTTGCATGGTATATGTCATAATCACTTGCCGCCAAAAAGCGTTTGATATTGCCGGAT
>JAUNIV010000296.1 GCA_030523385.1 Bacteroidales bacterium
GTCACCACATCACTTTCCTTGCCCTTACGGAATATCCAAAGACCGCGAGAGGGTGTATTTAGTTCTTCAATGACAGATTTACCTTCGCTTTCCCCCCAACGCACCAGGTCGAAGTAACGGAAGCCGGGGCATTCAAACGCAAACTCCAAGCGGCGTTGCAGTTTCATCTCGTTCCAAAGGTCATTGCCGCTGTAGTTGGGCAATCCGGCACGGTTACGGATCTGGTTGATATAACCTTCCGCATCCGATTTACCCAATTTAATTCCGGCTTCTGCACAGTTCAGCAGAACTTCGGCATAGCGAATCTGGAAATAGCAGGTCTGGCGTTGTGTCCCGTAATCAAAAGTTCCGTCATCCTTATAGATATCAAAATGAGAGTACTTACGCGAATAGTAGCTGGTAAGAGTCTGAGCGGAAGCCCTGTTTGTCGGAGCCACGTTCGGGAACTGGTCCAGACTGTTGTAGCCGGTATGCAAGGCACTATACTTCAGCGAATTTGCTGGATCAGTATTATCAATCCATGTTTGGACAATATAACGCTCTTCTTCTCTACCCATGTAAGAACCATCATAAGTTACTGTGGCATAGAAACGCTTGTCACGGTTCTCAAACATTTTGCGGTAGTCCGCGCTTTCACCTTCTATTTCTCCATCCGCATTGACTACAACGCCCATTGCCTTGGACTGGGAAGTTTCCCACCATTTCTTCCATTGTCCGTCGGCTTCGTCCTGCTGCAGATAGCAGTCCACCAAATCCTGGGTAGGGAACAGGCCTGAACGGAAAGTCCACGAATAAGATGCTTGTTCAGTATTCCCATAGTACGAACCATCAGGGCCATTTTTGCTTGTCGGATTGAATCCGGAGCGTTGACCGTCCTTGAACATGACAGGCCAAATAGCCTCCACGCTCTTATGTGCGTCTGCACTGACAAACAAGTCTTCGTATTCAGGTTCCAACGAATATTTTCCTATAACCTGAGTGGCAGCAGTATAAGCTATCTCATAATAATGCTGGGCATTCTTTTCAAATTTGAAAAGATCTTCCTTGTCATCGCTGTAAATCCCTTTGGCGGATGCCTCGGCAGCATTGGCTGCATACAAGGCAACGCGTGACTTGAAGGAGTTGATGACATCCTCGTTAATCATACCAATAGTATGCGTTGCTCCGGAAGCCGAATAATCGGCAGCAGCATCAGTCAAGTCCTGAAGGATATTGTCGAAAATCACTTCACGCTTTGTGCGTGGCAGGTATGTCTCGTCGTTGATAGTCAATGCCTTGTCCACATAAGGAACGGAGCCCCAGAATTTAATCATGTCAAAGTAAACAAAAGCACGGAAGAACAGGCTTTCGGCCAATAACTGCTTTTTCATTTTTTCCTCAATGACACTCGACTCCGAGATTTTCTCGATGGCCAGATTGATGGAACGGATATTCTTATATGAGTCAGACCAAGGTGCTGTAAAACCAATAATGCTGTTATTCTCATCATATTTGCGCTGATTGAAACTTTCCTGAGTATATGTGTTCCAGTCTTTTTCGTAATTTCCCTGACAATTATCCGACCATTGCTCCGATTGGAATGTGTCACCGGATGCTGCAGAACCGATGAAATAGAAATTGTTTACATAGGAACGGGCTAACTGAGGATTCAGCCAAAAACGGTCTTCGTCCACTTTCGTGGTGGGTTCTATCCCCAACGGATCGCATGAAGTGGACATGCCCATCAAAGATGCAAGCAAAAGTCCTGCAAAGATATTTTTATTGGATAAGAATCTGTTTTTCATATATAAAACTTTTTAGAGAGTTAATGTAACACCGAGAGTATAAGAACGTTGTGTGGGATAGCTACCCAACGTACCTCCCGTATTGTAAATAGATGCACCTGTCGTGATAAACTCGGGATCCTGCAAACCTTTCAACGGATAAGAACTCTTTGTCCAGGTAAAGGCATTGGTTACTACAAAGCTGAGATCCAGTCCTTGGATGAAGGAAACGTCTTTCAATACGTACTTCTTCATGTCATAACGAAGGCTGATGTTTTTCAGCTTCAAGTAAGAAGCATCAAACGCCCACATATCAAGCATAGAATATCCCCAACCATTACCATCTGACGAAGGAATAGGAATCGCTGCATTCACATTAGGATTGCTCGGAGTATAGGCATTCTGGAATCCATACTGCCCATAGTTCCACATATATGCCTGCTGACATCGGAACGGCGAGGGCATCGCACCCGTAACATTGGTAGCTCCCTGGAAGAAAAGCTCCAAATCAAAACCGTTCCAGTCACCGCCTAAAGTGATACCAAATTGTGTCAAAGGCGTGGAACCCGGAACATCCAATACACGGACATCAGTTCCGGCCCTACCGTCACCATTAACATCCACCAGTCTGACACTACCTAAAGTTTGGTTACGGCTTGAATGCAGCATGGAGTTGTACATGTCTTTCCAGTCTCCATACAGACCGTCGCTAATGGCACCATACCAATACACACTATTCATCACACGCTTGCCGATGTAGCCATAGAACGGCGACCACCAGTTAGAGCTTGTATCCGTATTTCTTGTCCGTATTTCATCCCAGAATGAATAGTTCACTCCGATGCGATATCCCACCTTACCTATCTTGTCGTTCCAGTTCAATGATATTTCATAACCTCCTTTGCGTGAAGTCGTGAACGGAGCATTGATTTTCGGAGTGTTCGGCATACCTAAAATATCGGTACGAAGCATCTCGGTAGTCATTTCCATCACGTCACCTTTATTTAAATACAGGAATGTGTCAAACGAACCTGCCAGCTTTCCTTTGAACAATTCAAAGTCTACACCTGCTCCCCACTGGGTACTGCTTGACCATTGCAAATCATTCGCAACATCGCTCACATACCAGCCTACATTGGCACTCATTGCATCTCCAAACAATACACGGTTGCTGTTTTGCGCATATTGGGTCAGGAAAGAGAAAGGACTGCCCACTTCGTTACCTACCTTACCCCAACCTCCGCGGAGCTTAAACAGGTTCACAACCTTAGGATCAATCAAATTCTTGAACCATTCTTCATCAGACATGACCCATCCCAAAGAGACTGCATGGAAATATCCCCAACGTTTGTCCGGGCTGTAAGACAGCGAACCGTTGTAATTGGCAGAATATTGGAACAGGTATTTATTGTCGTAGTCGTAGGTCAGACGTCCGATGTATGAGGCAGACCCCCATTCTTCGCCAGTGCCCGAACTTGATACCCATTCTGCACCATTGCTGATTTGCGGAACCAAAGTCGTAGGATATCCCTTCATTTTGGTAGAAGTCGAATTGGTTTTACGAACCTGGCTTTGGTAGTTGACCATTACGGAGAGGTTGTGCTTGCCGATGGACTTGCTGTAGTCTATCTGGAATATACCGGTCAGCAATTTGTATTTGTACCAATATTGGTACATGTTGGCATTGCTTGAATTATATGAAGTAAAGTCGGTGGCATAAGGAGTGGAATATACGTTCTCCTCGTCATGATTAAACACACGGTTT
>JAUNIV010000297.1 GCA_030523385.1 Bacteroidales bacterium
TGGCTGCCACCACTTCCTGCACGAAGGGCAATGACCACCGTTCGGCTATGCCCATGCCAACCGAGCCGGTCAGACATACCGACAGATGGGCTTCGCCCCATTCTTCTTGTATGCTTTGCAGGCAGTTGTGCAAGCATTCTTTTACCTTAGTCTGATGCCTTTGGTAAGTATCCTGTATGATGTGTCCGGTTTCCGAATCTATCAACACTGTCTTCAGTGTCGTCGAACCAACGTCTATACCTATATTATATTTGCTCATACTTCTTTAGTTTTACTATCTAATTTGACACATGTGTCAAACTTGCGCACAAAAGTATTTTATTTATTTGGAATAGACAAATATCTGCCGTGATAATTATATCCTTTTTTATTGGATAATCAGGAAGTCTTTGCAGTCAATATCTTCTTTCGTTTTATTCGTTAATTCCGCAGATTTTTCTACTTTTGTAACTTGTTAAAGTAAAGTTATTATGGCACAACCCTTAGCAGAGCGTTTACGTCCGAAGACACTGGACGATTATATAGGCCAAAAGCACCTGGTGGGACAGGGAGCCATCCTGCGTAAGATGATTGATGCAGGACGCATTTCCTCTTTTATCCTCTGGGGGCCTCCGGGAGTGGGGAAAACCACTCTGGCACAAATCATAGCCAATAAGCTGGAAACTCCTTTCTTTACGCTGAGTGCGGTTACATCCGGAGTGAAGGATGTGCGCGAAGTGATAGAGAAGGCACGTAGCAGCAGGTTCTTCTCTCAGGTCAGTCCCATCCTGTTCATCGATGAAATACATCGGTTCAGCAAGTCACAGCAAGACTCGCTGTTGGGAGCTGTAGAGACGGGAGTGGTTACTCTGATAGGTGCCACTACGGAGAATCCTTCTTTTGAGGTAATCCGCCCCTTGCTCTCCCGATGCCAGCTTTATGTGCTCAAGTCGCTCGAAAGAGACGATTTGTTAGAGCTGTTGCACAATGCCATCAAGCGGGATGTCCTGCTGAAAGAAAAGCATATAGAACTGAAAGAGACCGATGCCATGCTCCGCTTTTCGGGTGGCGATGCCCGCAAATTGCTGAACATATTGGAGTTGGTGGTAGAATCTGACTCCGATGCTTCCAATATCGTGATTACGGACGAGAAAGTGACCGAACGGTTGCAGCAAAATCCGCTGGCCTACGACAAGGACGGCGAGATGCACTACGACATTATCTCGGCTTTCATCAAGTCCATTCGTGGCAGTGACCCCGACGGGGCACTCTACTGGCTGGCCCGTATGGTGGAAGGAGGAGAAGACCCTGCTTTCATAGCCCGCAGGCTGGTCATCTCGGCAGCCGAAGACATCGGGCTGGCCAATCCAAATGCCTTGCTGCTGGCCAATGCGGCTTTCGATGCCGTAATGAAGATTGGTTGGCCCGAAGGACGCATCCCCTTGGCCGAAGCAACGGTGTATCTGGCCACCAGCCCTAAAAGCAATTCGGCATACGAGGGCATAAATACGGCATTGGAGTTGGTACAGCAGACCGGAAACCTGCCGGTGCCGCTACATCTGCGCAATGCTCCTACCAAACTGATGAAGCAACTGGGCTATGGCAAGGACTACAAATACGCCCATGCCTACGAAGGAAACTTCGTGCAACAGCAGTTTCTGCCCGATGAGGTGAAGGACAGCCGCCTGTGGCATCCGCAAAACAATGCGCAGGAAGCGAAACTGAAAGAGCGTATGCAGGGATTGTGGGGAGAAAGATTCAAATAACGTATATAATATAATCAAGGAATAATGAAAATAGTAGTATTGGATGGTTATGGACTGAATCCCGGCGACTTGTCGTGGGAGGAAATGCAGGCATTGGGAGAACTGACGGTGTATGACCGTACTGCGCCTGCCGAGCTGGCGGAACGTGCCGCCGGTGCCGAAGTGCTGATAACAAACAAGACAGTGATTACGGCCGAAGACATGGCGGCACTGCCTGCGCTGAAGTACATCGGTGTGTTGGCCACGGGCTATAACGTGGTGGATGTGGCGGCAGCCAAAGAGCGCGGCATCGTAGTGACCAACATTCCGGCATACAGCACCGCTTCTGTGGCACAGATGGTGTTTGCCCATCTTTTGAACATCACTCAGCGCGTGGGCCATTATGCCTATGCCAACCGACACGGACGCTGGGCAAACAATCCCGACTTCTGCTTTTGGGACACCGAACTGACGGAATTGGCCGATAAGAAGATAGGCATCGTGGGATTGGGAAACACGGGGCAGGCCACGGCCCGCATAGCCTCTGCCTTTGGCATGCAGGTGTGTGCCTACACTTCCAACCCGCAGACCGCTCTGCCCGAAGGAATCAAGAAAATGGAGCTGGACGAACTGTTCAGCCAATGCGACGTGGTGAGCCTGCACTGTCCGCTCACTCCCGAAACCAAAGAATTGGCCAACGCCCGCCGGTTGGCACTGATGAAGCCTACCGCCATTTTGATTAACACAGGAAGAGGTCCGCTGGTGAATGAGCAGGATTTGGCCGATGCGCTGAATCGGGGCACTATTGCCGCTGCCGGGGTAGATGTGCTTTCCACCGAACCGCCACGCTATGACAATCCGTTGCTCACGGCACGGAATTGCTTCATCACTCCCCATATAGCCTGGGCCACGCGCGAAGCACGCATCCGGCTGATGGATATTGCGGTAGGAAATCTCAAAGCATACATCGGAGGGCAGATTATCAACAATGTGGCAGGATAACAGGAAGGAAACGGACCTCTGCAAATTACCTCTTGAATGATGGAACCGGATGCATTGGCAAACGAAGATATATTCAAGTGCCCATGAAGATATATTCAGTAGGCTATGAATATATCTTCGAAACGCACTGCATATATCTTCGTGAAAAAGGGAGGCCGCAAGCAGGGAAATATGTAAACTTATTTAAAGAATATGGAAGAAGAAAGAATAAACAAGGCAGTCGAGTTGTTCAAGGAAGGTTTTAATTGTTCGCAGTCCGTGGTGGCGGCTTTTGCCGACCGTTACGGTCTCACCCGCGAACAGGCTTTGCGCATGTCTGCATCTTTTGGCGGAGGCATCGGGCGCATGCGCGAGACGTGTGGAGCCGCCTGCGGCATGTTCCTGCTGGCAGGACTGGAGACCGGAGCAACCGACGGAAAGGACAGGGAAGGAAAGGCGGCCAACTATGCCCTGGTGCAACAACTGGCCGAAGAGTTCAAGAAACGGAATGGTGCTTTGCGCTGCGCCGACTTGTTGGGATTGTCCCGCAAAGCTCCCGTAGTCTCTACTCCCGAAGCCCGCACGGAGCAATATTATGCCAAACGTCCCTGCGCGAAGATTGTGGAAGAGGCGGCCAGAATATGGGCGGAATCTCTTGAAAACCGGGAGAAAGAATGATTCAAAAAACATCTTAGCAAAACTCCAAGACAAAAGTCGTGGGCTGTCCTTCGGAGTGATAGGGGAGCAGCGTCAGTGTTCCCCCGCTCAATCTCATAATCTGCTTGCTCAGGCTCAGCCCGATGC
>JAUNIV010000298.1 GCA_030523385.1 Bacteroidales bacterium
TTGGTACACATTTAATTCGTTATAAATGTGTCTACCTATATCAGTATAAGACAATCTTCCATTTTCGCCCGTTTATACAGAAAAAAATTAATATTAACCATTTAAATTTTAAGCGTATGATTAATTACAGTATTGTCATGAGAATTAACCCTCAGGATCCGGAAGCACCCAAAAAGGCGTATGCCTGTGTGCAAACCAGAGACACGATGGACATCAATGATTTTGCCGAACACATCGCCGGCCATGGATGTGTGTACAGCCGTGCTGACATCGTGTCGATACTTACCATGGCGGTGGATTGTATGAGAGAAAATCTTCTCAAAGGGAACCTTATCAAATTGGGAGACCTCGGTGATTTTTGTCCGACCTTGAAAAGTACCGGTGCTGACAGTATGCTGGCATTCAGATCCGATATAAACATCACGGGTGTTTCGGTGAACTGGACTCCCGGGGAGCGTTTTGCCAACATGCTTAACGAGGCTTCCTTCAACCTGGTGCCGTCGCGGAAAATTTCCCGCAAGCTCTTGAAAGCTCTTAAGGCCGGTGATACCCAGTTGGATTTTGCCGATCCCGATAACGGAGAAATAGAAACCGGTTCGTCCGAAATCCAATAACAGGGAAAATAATTATTCACTTTAAAATTTGAACGCGTATGAACAGTAATTCAAGTAAACTCAGTTGGGTAAAAATTCTCCAGGCAGTAGTCCAGGCCATTGTAGCGGCCTTGACCGCGCTGGGTGTTTCCTCTTGTGTGTCAAACCTTTAATTTTATGAGACGATGATACAAGAAACGTTTCCCATGACCGTCGGCGGTGAAGAAGTGCTCACGGAGCGCGACCTGCTGACCCGGGTGGAAAGCGGACAGGCAATGAGTGGAGCGGACGCAGTCCGCTTCATCGTTATCCATTGCTCTGCTACCCGTAGCGACCGGGACTATACGGTGGAACAATTGCTTCGCGACCATAAGGCACGCGGTTTTCGTACCGTGGGTTATCATTTCTATATTCGTAAGAGCGGTGTCATAACGCAGCATCGCCGGTTGTTGGAGGTGGGGGCGCATGTCCGCGGCTACAACCGTTGCAGCATCGGTGTCTGCTATGAGGGCGGACTGGATGTGGACGGAAAGCCTGCCGATACCCGCACTCCGGAACAGAAAGCGCAGCTTATCGGGTTGCTGTTGAAGCTCCGCCGGCTCTTTCCTGCCGCATTGATTGTCGGTCATCGTGACCTGCCCGGCGTAAAGAAAGCCTGTCCGTGCTTCTCGTGCGAAGAGTACCGTTACTTGTCCCCGTATCCGTAACTGTACCCGTACTTGTAACCGTACTTATAGCCATATTTGTAACCGTAGCGTCCGCTTCCTCCGTCCGTTCCGTTCAGCATGAGCGACATGTTCCGGTATTTCTTGTCCGTGTAGAACTTCTCTATCTCGGGCAGCATGCTGCGCTCCAGCAGGCCGGCACGGACGATAAACAGCGTCATGTCCACCTGTTTGTTGATGATGGCGGCATCCGCCACGATTTCCACCGGAGGACAGTCGATGAAGACATAGTCATACTCCTTGCGCAGGTCGGAAAGCAGTTTCTCCAGTTTCTCGGAGAACAGCAGTTCCGTCGGGTTGGGAGGGATGGTGCCCACGGGGATGATGTCCAGTCCGGCATTCTCCGGCTGTACGATGACCTCGCTGATACGGCTGACCTGTCCGACTAAGTAGTCGGAGATGCCGCTCTTGGGACGGTTCACGTAGTTGCTCAGCGAGCCTTTGCGAAGGTCGAGGTCGATGGCAATCACCCGCTTTCCTTTAATGGCTAAGCTGGTGGCAAGGTTGAACGTGATGAAGGTCTTTCCGCTGCCCGGGTTGGCGGAGGTAATCATGATGACGTGCGAGGGCTGTTCCTTGCCCACCATGAACTCCAGGTTGGTGCGCACCACGCGGAAAGCCTCGTTGATGACATTGCGGCTCTTCTCCTTGACCACCACCGTGCACTTATCCTCCTGTTTTGCTTTCCGCCCCAGCCAGCCGCCTTTCTTCCGGTAGGACAGGGGAATCTCACCCACGAAGGGCAGGGTCATGTCTTCCAGATCCTTGCGGCCACGGACCACCGTGTTCATGTTCTCGCGGATGAAGATGATGACTACGGGGATGAGCAGACCCAGGGCGAATGCCACCAAGAGGATGTTTTTCCTCACCGGTGCGGTGGGTATCATGCTTCCGCCCGGCATGGTGATGATGCGGGTATTATAGGCCGTGAACGCCTGTGAAAGCTCGTTCTCCTCGCGCTTCTGCAATAAATAAAGGTATAGGGATTCCTTCACCTTCTGCTGGCGTTCCACACTCAGCAGGTATTTGGCCTGCTTCGGGTTGGAGGCGATCTGCGAGGTGGCCTGCCCGCCGTAGGCCTGCTGTGCCTTGATCTGCGCGTTCAGTGCCACCAGCTGGTTGTCGATGGAAGTGACCAAAGCCTTACGCATGGCCGACAGGGATGCATCCATTTCCACTACCAACGGGTTCTTGGTGCTACTGTGGGAGACCAAGCTGTTGCGTTCCAGCAGCTGGTTGTTGTACTCGTTGATTTGTGCGGCGATACTCTGGTTGTCTATGCCGGAGTTGGCAGGGAGCAGCTGGAACTTGTTCGTCTCGTTGGTCAGGTAGTTGCGTATGTAGCGCGCCATGTAGGCCTGGTTGTTCAGCGCCTTGATGGAGGCGTTTGCCTCGCTGGCCTGTGCCATGTACATGTTGGCGGCTGCCTGCACGTCGGGCAGCAGGTGCTCGCTCTTGTAGGAAGAAATATCATCATCTACATTGCCCAGCTCTCCTTCTATCACGCCCAGACGCTCGTTGATGAACATCGAGGTGCTGACGGCTATTTGGTTCTTGTCCTTCACCCAGTTCTCGTTATAGACGGCAATCAGGGTGTTGAGTACGTCCTCTGCCCGTTGGGTGGAAACGTCCTTGAAGGACAGGGTGATGATATTGGATTTCTCATCGGTCTGCGAAACGGTCAGATTGGATGAATAGTTATCTGTCGCCTTGTTTAGGGGCTGGCGCGACACATGGAGCAGGATTTCCGCCTCTTCCGTATAGGAAGACGAGGGCACGGTTATTATCTTTCCTATCGGGCTTTGTATGGTGTCATTCAATCCGCCACGGACAGGAGTTGTCGATTCCATGCTTTCACCGTCTTTCTCGAAATCGGTCAAAGAAACAATGCCACCCTTGGCCAATTTCAAGGTGAATGACGCCGCCTCGTTTTCGGGCAGGCCGTCGATGGAGACATGTACGGGCAGGCGGTCACCATACACCGTTTCCCGGTGGAAACGTCCGTCTGTCTGGTAGTTTATATCCAGATGCAGGCGTGAGACCACTTCGCGCATCAGGTCGGGTGACTGCAACGTACCCATTTCGTTGTTCACGTTGGTGTTGGTGGCGAAGATGCCTAAATCGGCAAAGGCTTCCATGTCTCCTGAAGTGGATTTTCCTTTGGAATCCTCCTTGATGAGGATGGA
>JAUNIV010000299.1 GCA_030523385.1 Bacteroidales bacterium
CATCACTATACGACCGATGTAGGATCAGTATACGACTGATGTTCCCTCCCTTTTCCGGGGTGTCTTTCTTGTATTGTTTCGATAGAAGTACCGCCTCGGATTCGGGAGTCCGAGGCGGTGTGTTCCATGACTCCAATCAGACAAGGTATTGTACTCGGAGATTGAAACCGATGTTTATTCAAAGGTCTTGTTGAAAGCCACCTCCGTGAAGTTTATCACTCCCGAAATGGTGTACTCTCCGGTGAGGCTGCTGTCTTTCTTGAAGCGGAGCCACACGTCTGCATTGCTGTCCTTCCCTGCCTTCACGTTGGCAAAGGCAGTTACCCATACCTCACGACCTTTGTCTGCAAGGTCTGTCAACTCACTCAGCTCGTTCAGGTTGAGTGTTTTGCTCTGTCCCACGGGGAAAGAACCTGTTCCTCCGTCTGCACGCTTGGCTTCGCCGTCCTTGCCCTCCTTGTAGTAGCACTCTAAAGAGCAAATAGTTCCTGACTGGTTGTTCAACTTCAACTTGTCTACATACTCATCTATATATGATGCCATAATCTAATCGTTTTAAAATTGTTTGTAAATGGTTGCTTGTCTCTCGGCGACAGCCCTTTGCTCTCCTTTCTTTGACAGGCTGCTTTTAGGTTATTGAATTTGCCGGACGGGGCGGATGCTCCGCCCGGCGTAAATGATTCCTATTATTGCTTAATACTCTTGTACCTTGTTTTCCCAACCAGCGTTAGCATTAAATATCTTCAAATTTTCGATATAACTATCTTTTGAGCCTAACGGTACATAAATAGTACAATTATTGCTATTGAAAACGTTACCACTGAAACTCGGTGGTGTGGTTCCCTCAAAATATACGCTTTTCAAATCATGCTGATAAAAAAAGGCTTGACTACGGAGAGTTGTCACACTTGCTGGAATGGTAAGGGTTGTCAAATCTCCATACACAAAAGCATTATCATTGATAGTTATCAACGTTTCCGGCAAAGTAAGAGAAGTTATTTTTAAATTAGCAAAAGCACGTGCGCCTATCGAAGTCGTTCCTTTGGGTAGAACCAAAGTCGAAATCGTTACATCCGCTAAATATTCTCCGTTTGTGGCATACAGAAATTTCTCCGGAATTTCTGTTGCCGTGCAGTCTCCCATATCCAATGTGCTGACAGCGGTCGGATTGTCTTTTATGTAATCTCCCAATGTCGTAAGGTCGGTTTCGGTCATGTCGCCCTTGATGATAAGTGTGCCGTTGCTGATGGCTGCTGCTATCATGTCTGACGTGAGTTCTTCTCCATTCTGCAAATTGATTTGCGGGAATGCCTGCGTGTCGTTTGTGCCTGCCCAATCGGAAACTATAGTTGCGGTTATGTCGCCGATTGCTTTGTTTATGTTGGCAACATCGCCTTCCAATACGGTGCGATAGTTCATTTGCAGGGGGACGTAGGTCAGTGTCGTACTTTCGACATCGCAGGAAACGGTTGCATCGACGAGGTCGCTCTCTTTTTTCGCCAGCACATAGAATGAGAACACTTCATTGTTAGTGATTTCCGTGTTGTAGTCGGCGGTAAAATCTTGCGGTGCGGAACTGCCTGTCACAACGCCATTCATCACGTCAAATCCTGCGTAAGTGGGGATGCTGACCTTTACGGTCTTGCCTGTCGGCAATGTCCCGGTCGTTCTCAGTGTCACCTTGGCAACGGCGTGGGTAAGGTCAACGGTCATTCCTGCGGTGAGTGGTTTGTTAAGCAAACAGCCGTAGTAGGCTATACCCGGCTTGCCGTTGGCTTCCGTGCTAAGCGTGACGGCGGTTAAATCGTCTGTGGAATAAGACTTGTCGTCGTCTGCCCAAAACAGGAAGTCGTAGTTCACTCCGCTTTTCAGTGACAAGTTGAACTTGTACGTCGAACCATCAAGTGTACCTGGGTATTGCATCCCTGCCGTGTTGCTGCCCGTCTCGCGCACTTCGACAAAACAACGCTGCACCGCATCGTCCGCATCGTGTGTGGCACGTGTCTTAATCCCGTCGTTCAGTTGGGCGGTGATGGTTACTGTGGACAAACCGTTGTCCGTTGCGTTCTGCAATCCCTCGTCGGAACTGCATGATGCCAGCATCGCTGCGATGCCGAGCATCGAAAGGAAAATGCTTTTTCTCATTTCTTTCATTTTTAATCAGTTACTAATGTTAGTTAAAACTCAATTATATACGTGTCTTCCCATTCTGTATCAATACTTACGCCGCCACTGCCGATACCGGCTGTAAGAAAGTTGCCGCGAATGGTAGTCTGGTAATTCCGCTTATGGACAATCTTTGTGGCTGATGTGCGGGTTATTACTTCTCCGGCTTTATTGCAAATGACAATGCTTGCTTTCACAAAGGTTTCTTCAAAGCCTGTCATAATCCAATCGGAGGCAATCTGTACTTCCTTTTTAGCATCAGCCGCCACATCGGACAAGGTGCTTGTGAACGAAAGCCCCGACATGGAGTTTGACGGTATGCCATCTGCTGCATTGAACGCTGACGGAAAGAAGTTCTCATACTGCACCGTTACCGTCAGTTCCTCCAATGGAGGATATTTCTCCGGCTCCGCTTCCGCCAACTTGCGGTATGTTTCCACGTCATCGGCGATGATGCGGTACTTCGCCAATGGGCGTTGGAGAGGTATGGTTATCGTTGTGCCTTCTTCGGGCAGCGTCACGGCGTTTTCGTTATGGTATGCCGCATCCTTGGCATCGGTGTTCGCCGTATAAGGTTCTGTGACGATGCTCACCGCTTTCAGGCTCTCCGTATTATAATAGGTGTCGGCGAGCGGTGCGGCGGCATAGGCATAGTCCGTCCACAGGCGCAGGTCGTAAATGCCTTCGGGTACGGAAAGCTCCACGAGGTAGGTGCCATCCGCCTGCGATTCGGGTGTTACGGGCTTGTGCAACACCACGTTGTCCGTGCCTGCCTTGACGAGTTCAGCCACGCACCTTATTATATAGTCCGCTCCGGCTGCACGTGTCTTGTTCTCCGCAGGGGTGTAGTCCGGCAGTTTCGGGTCGGGCAGCGTGAGCAGCAGGCGGAGCGTGGGCAGCGTGAAGATGCCCTGCCGCAGGGGGACGGTAACACGGGTGATGCCGTCCTCCGACACGTCCACTTCCGCCATGCCCGAAAGCAGGTCCTTGTCGTGGGCCATTTCCGCCTCCAGCCATTCGTGCAGGGCGGTGAGGGTGGATGTTTCCGTCACTTCCCCGTCCGCGTTGATGACCACCGCCACCGTGTAGTGTCCGGCTTCCAATGGCAGCAGGACAGCGGCGATACCCAATGCGTCCGCATAGTCGTAGGCGGCGCAGAGGTTTCCGTTCGTGCCGTAGATGCAGAGCTTGATTGCCCCGATGGGCACGTCCGGGCACTGGCTGTTGTCGAGGGCTATGGTCAACCCCCTTTCTCCCTCGTGCGGGTCACGGTTGCAGGCTGTCAGCCAGACGAGCAGGACGAGCGCACAAATCTTCACGTAGATGTATCTTTGTT
>JAUNIV010000300.1 GCA_030523385.1 Bacteroidales bacterium
TAGCCGAAGGAGCAGGACTGGTGAAAGAAGGAGCCGATGTGGGAACTGTAGAATAATCCGTTAATACTTACTTGAAGAAAAAATGACTGTCAAGACTTTTATAGACCGTCCGATACTTTCGGGCGTAATATCCGTAGCCATCATCATTGTCGGACTTATCGGGCTGAGCCAGTTGCCCGTAGAACAGTTTCCCGATATTGCCCCTCCCACCGTGCGCGTCACTGCCACCTACACGGGAGCCAATGCCGAAACGGTGCTGAAGAGCGTCATCGTGCCGCTGGAAGAACAACTGAACGGTGTGGAAAACATGATGTACATGACCTCCACTGCCACCAACACGGGGTCGGCATCCATCAGCGTTTATTTCCGCCAGGGCACAGACCCGGACATGTCAGTGGTAAATGTGCAGAACCGCGTGGCGTCGGCACAAGGATTGCTCCCTGCCGAAGTCACCAAATCGGGCGTAACGGTGCGCAAGCGTCAGAACAGTACGCTGAAATCGCTTTCGCTCTACTCGCCCGACGATTCGTATGACGCCAACTTCCTGACCAACTACATGAAGATAAACATCGAACCGCAAATGTCGCGTATCGCCGGTGTGGGCGAAGTGAACATTTGGGGTGCCAGCTACTCCATGCGCATCTGGCTCGACCCGCAGAAGATGGCTCAATACGGACTGATGCCTTCGGACATTGCCACCGTGCTTGCCGAACAGAACGTGGAATCGCCCACTGGCACGTTGGGAGCCGAATCGGTAAACACCTTTCAGTATGTATTGAAGTATCGCGGACGCTACGAGGAAGAAGAGGATTACGGCAACATGGTCATCAAGTCATTGCCCGGAGGCGATGTGTTGAGGCTGAAAGACGTGGCCCGCATCGAATTGGGGGCAGAGAACTATGCCCTGTTGAGCCAGACCGACGGACACCCGGGAGCCAACTGCATGATTGCACAGACCTCCGGATCAAATGCCAACGAAATCATCAAGGAGATAGATGCCACTTCCGCTGAAATATCGGACGACCTGCCTAAAGGAATGGTATTAGAGGACATTATGAGCACGAAGGACTTCCTCGATGCCTCCATTGCCAATGTGGTAGAGACCCTGCTGCTTGCCATCGTGCTGGTGGTACTGGTGGTTTACCTCTTCCTGCACGACCTGCGTGCCACGCTCATTCCCTCGCTTGCCATCATCGTGTCATTGGTGGGTACGTTTGCTTTCATCTACGTGGCAGGATTCAGCTTGAACCTGCTTACGCTCTTCGCCATCGTGCTGGTTATCGGTACGGTGGTAGATAATGCCATCGTGGTGGTGGAGTCCGTGCAAGCTAAGTTCGACGAAGGATACACCTCCCCCTATCGTGCCACGGTGGATGCACTGGACGGACTGACTTCCGCCCTGGTGACCACGACCATTGTGTTCATGGCGGTGTTTATCCCCGTCTGCTTCATGGGCGGAACCACGGGAACATTCTATACGCAGTTCGGACTGACCATGGCGGTTGCCGTTGCCATTTCGCTGCTCAATGCCCTGACGCTCAGTCCGGCTCTGTGCGCACTCATCATGCGTCCGCGTGCCGCACGTCAGGAGGGCGTGAAGATGAACTTCTCCGACCGTTTCCACTACGCATTCGACCGCTCTTTCCATCACACCTTAGGACGCTACGAACGGGGAGTCGCTTTCCTCTTCCGGCATAAGTACATCGCATCGGGTTCAGTCGTTGCAGCGTGCGCCTTGTTAGTGTGGCTGATGAGCATTACCAAGACCGGGCTCGTGCCGCAAGAGGATATGGGAACCATCAACCTGAACGTACAGACCGCTCCCGGAAGCAACCTGGAAGAAACGGAGCGCGTGATGGACGAGATAGAGGCAGCCATACGCGACATTCCGCAAATCAAAATCTATTCGCGCGTCACGGGTAAGGATGCCCGTCATAACCAGTCGGCTTCGGGAGGTTCTTATACCATCCGACTGAAGCCGTGGAGCGAACGCACGGGAAAGGGAGACGACTTGAACTCCGTCATGGCCGAGATTTACCGGCGCACCGACGGCATCAAGGCAGCACAGATACGTGTTTCCACCAACCCGATGATTTCCGGTTACGGCACAAGCGACGGTTTCGAGCTGTACGTGCAAGACAAGAAAGGCGGCAGCGTGGAAGACTTGCTGAAATATACCAACGATTTCATCAGTGCCATGAACAAGCGTCCCGAAATATCGCGCGCCTATACCACCTTCGACACCCGCTATCCGCAGTTCATGGTAGAGGTGGATGCGGCACTGTGTAAGCGCAACGGTGTGTCGCCCTCCGATGTGCTCAGCACGCTTTCGGGATATGTGGGCGGAAGTTACTCGTCCAACCTCAACCGCTTCACCAAGCTCTATCGTGTGATGGTGCAGGCTGCCCCCGAATATCGTTTAGACACTGAGGCGCTAAACAATATCTTCGTGCGCAACAGCAGCGGACAGATGTCGCCCATCTCGCAATACCTCACCCTCACGCGGGTGTATGGAACGGAGAGCCTTTCGCGCTTCAACCTCTTCTCGTCCATCGCCGTCTATGGCGGCCCTGCTGACGGGTACAGTTCGGGACAAGCCATTCAAGCCATTGCCGCGGCAGCACGCGAAGCCCTGCCCGAAGGATATGGCTACGAATTTGGAGGTATGGCCCGCGAGGAAGCATCGACGGGCAACACCACCACGATGGTATTTATCATTTGCATCGTGTTCATCTACCTTATCCTGTGCGCCCTCTACGAGAGCCTGATGATACCGTTTGCCGTCATCCTCTCCGTGCCTTTCGGACTGGCGGGAAGTTTCATCTTTGCCCAACTTTGGGGATTGGAGAACAACATCTACATGCAAACGGGACTGATTATGCTCATCGGACTGCTGGCCAAAACCGCTATCCTGCTGACAGAATATGCCTCTACCAAGCGCAAGCAAGGCATGAGCATTTCCGCCGCAGCCATGTCGGCAGCCAAAGCCCGTCTGCGCCCCATCCTCATGACTTCGCTGACGATGGTGTTTGGTATGTTGCCGCTGATGTTCGCACAGGGTGTAGGTGCCAACGGTAATATATCGGTAGGTGTAGGCACGGTGGGCGGCATGCTTTTAGGCACCGTGGCATTGCTCTTCGTGGTGCCGTCGCTGTTCATTCTGTTCCAGTATTTGCAAGAACGGTTTTTGCCCGGTCGCCCAGTAACGGAAGTTACAGAGTAATAAAATGAACAATAGACATAACTTTATTGGAGAGCAGTTCTTATCTTGACGTAAGTTTGGGATAAGAACTGGATATTATGAGTCCCGACTCGGAAGTGGATCTGAACGAATCCTACCGAGTCGGGACTATTTTTCTATGTTGTAATACGTGCTTTACCGGAAACTTACATTGATTTTCATACAGGAATATATAAAGAACTTCTCTCCGTAAGAGAAATATCGAGTGGTGCAAAGGTACGTAAAATCCTGATATAAACGACGCAAAACGAAAGAAAAATC
>JAUNIV010000301.1 GCA_030523385.1 Bacteroidales bacterium
GCTTTATTTTATCAACAATGTCAATGAGGAAAACATCCGTAGTCGTGCCAGTGTCCGTCTGGTAGGTTCATCCGTACCTTTCGTTATCCTTTTCGTAGCTTTTCTGGTGCGCACATTGCTCAAGGATGGCTATGCTGTGAATCCAGAAACGGGCATTATATTCATGGAGCCGATGAAATATCTTCATAATTTCATCACCATGTGGTATCTCATCGTAGTGCTTCTCATAGGTGTGATACTCGTGCTTTACGGCATAGGCCGCACCATTGTGAGCCGTACATATATAAAAGGTATATGGCCCGCAGGTATCGGCACCGTACTCACCGTACTGGCCCTGCTGCTTTGTGCAGGCTGGAACAATACAGCCTACTACCCTTCTACTGCCGACTTGCAAAGTTCATTGACGCTATCAAACAGCTGCTCCAGTGAATTCACTCTGCGCACCATGACGTATGTATCCGTACTTGTGCCTTTCGTATTGGCCTACATAGTCTATGCCTGGCGTGCTATTGACCGAAAACCGATTACAAGCAAAGAACTGGAACAGGACGGACATGCTTATTAAAGAAATTAAAGAATAGAAAAGTAGAAAAAGGATGCCTCAAAATGCAAACAACTGCAAACGAGGCATCCTTTTATGTTAAAGAACATTGTTTTCATGCAGAAACTGAATAGTATCCCTTGCGTATATCGAAAAAGTCCGTACCTTTGCAATGTGTTTTTCATAGTATTAGATTTAAGGTTAACAAAAGGTTGGAGTACAGCGGTACTCCTTTTTTTATGCCCGTATTGCACGAATTTATCTTAATAATCCTATCTTTGCAGCATGTAAACGAAAACACACATCCTATGAAGAAATTAAAAATAGGGCTACTTGCCCGCATCATCATTGCCATAGCATTAGGCATCGGGTTCGGCAACATTCTGTCGGGCAGCCTGGTCAGAGTATTTGTCACTTTCAACGGAATATTCAGTGAATTCCTAAGCTTCATCATCCCGCTTATTATTTTGGGATTAGTCACTCCCGCCATTGCCGACATCGGGAAAGAAGCAGGAAAGATGCTTGTCATCACTACGCTGGTTGCCTATTGCGCCACACTCTTCTCAGGTTTCCTGTCCTACTTTACAGGGGTCACCGTGTTCCCTTCCATGATAACAGCCGGAGCACCCATCGAGCAAATCAGCGAAGCGCACGACATTGTGCCCTTCTTCACCGTAGCCATTCCTCCGGCCATGAATGTCATGACTTCGCTTATCCTTGCTTTCACTTTGGGATTAGGCATTGCCCATTTGGAAAGCACCGCACTGAAAAACGTCTGCAACGATTTCAAGGAAATCATCGTCAAGACCATCCAGGTCGTGATTCTTCCCCTGCTCCCTATCTATATATTTGGCATATTCCTAAACATGACACACTCCGGACAAGTATATAGCATACTGATGGTCTTCATCAAGATTATCGGAGTGATTTTCCTGCTACACATCTTCCTGCTGGTCTTCCAATACACCATAGCTTCGCTGTTCGTACACCGCAATCCCCTCAAGATGTTAGGACGCATGATGCCTGCTTACTTCACAGCCTTAGGCACACAATCGTCTGCTGCCACCATTCCGGTGACATTGAGGCAAAGCATAAAGAACGGGGTGAGTGAAGAGATAGCCGGATTCGTGATACCGCTCTGTGCCACCATCCACCTGAGCGGAAGCACGCTGAAGATTGTGGCCTGTGCCCTTGCGCTAATGATGATGCAGGGCATGCCTTTCGATTTTCCCATGTTTGCAGGATTTATCTTCATGTTGGGTATCACCATGGTGGCTGCTCCCGGCGTACCGGGCGGAGCCATCATGGCCTCATTGGGCATCCTGTCGTCCATGTTAGGATTCGGCGAAAGCGAACAGGCACTGATGATTGCGCTCTACATAGCCATGGATAGCTTCGGAACGGCCTGCAACGTGACTGGCGACGGCGCCATCGCACTGATTATAGACCGCCTTTTCGGAAAGAAAGCCTCATAACACCTGTATGAGCAGCATGCCCACGGCTATGGAAACCACCGTAGCCACCATGCCCGGCATCATGAACGAGTGGTTCAATATCCATTTGCCTATGCCTGTGGTGCCTGTCCGGTCGAAGTTGATGGCAGCCACCACCGTGGGGTAATTAGGGATGAAAAAATAACCGTTCACAGCAGGAAACAAAGCGATGAGCATCATGGGCGAAATGCCCAATGCCACACCCAGCGGCACAATGGCACGTACTGTAGCAGCCTGACTGTAAAGCAGGATGGACATGACAAACAATGCCACTCCGAAGAGCCACGGCATCTGGCGCACAATGCCTTCGATGGAACCGGTAAGTTCCGCAATGTTGCCGTTGATGAACGTATCGCCCATCCAGGCAATACCGAAAATGGCAATCACGGCTTGCATGCCGGCAGGAAACACACTGCCCTGTGTAGCCTTGATGCCATCCGTGTGCGACACGAACAAGATAAGAGCCGCGGCACACAACATCAGGATCTCAATGATGGAAGGCATATCAAGCGTCACATCGCCAAACGAAGGCCGCATGGCAGGAATGGATCCGAACAACACGATAAGCAACGTAGCGGTAATGAAGATAATCACCGACAGACGGGCATGAAGCATATTCTTCACATCGTTCAGTTCCACATGCTTGGTATCCAACATGCCAGATTCCAGACGACGCAAGTATTCGGGGTCTTCCATCAGCTCCTTGCCTACCCTTTTTGAAAGGAATGCACCAGCCAATACACCAATCAGCGTGGCAGGTACGGTAATTTTCATAATATCAAACAAGGTAATGTCAAATCCTGTCAGCAATCCGAGCAATGCCACCGTGGCAGCCGAAATAGGACTGGCCGTAATGGCCTGCTGCGATGCTATCACGGCAATGCCCAACGGACGTTCGGGACGTATCTTAGTCTCCGTAGCCACTTCGGCTATGACCGGAAGCACAGAGTAAGCCACATGGCCTGTGCCTGCCACAAACGTAAAGAAGTAAGTCACCAGCGGACTGAGCACCGTCACCTGCGAAGGATTCCGGCGAAGAAGCTTTTCGGCCAGCTTCACCATATAGTCCAGCCCTCCGGCTGCCTGCATGCACGATGCAGCCGAAATGACAGCCACAATCATGAGCATCACGTCGATGGGCGGTGCGGTGGGCTGAAGCCCGAATACAAAAGTCAATATGGCAAGTCCAACGCCTCCCATAACTCCCAGTCCGATGCCTCCCAAGCGGGCACCCACAATGATTGCAGCAAGCACAAACAGTAATTGTAACAGCATGTCTTTCTATAGGTTTTAGAGAATTTTGCTTAAAAATATTTTATATGAAGCAAATGTACGACAAATCTATCGAATAAACAAGTAAGTTGTATCGCGATGTTTTCTGGTTACTGTATTAAGTCCTAATACCTATATATTATAAGGAAGTTACTAAAACACATTTATTTTCGGCAGTTGA
>JAUNIV010000302.1 GCA_030523385.1 Bacteroidales bacterium
ACCAAATGCTATAAGGAGTATTTCGGCGAAAGCCCGAGCGATTTCCTGAAACGGAGAGGATAATCGCAGCTTTCCATTTAAATAATAGTTATCCTATAAATTATTGATGCTGTCGAGGGTGTGTCAAAATGCTAATGCTACTATCAAATTGTCATTCAGAGGAACGAAGTGACGAAGAATCTGTTAAGCATCCGAAGGGCTGCGCTATTGGACAGATCCTTCGCTTCGCTCAGGATGACAATTTGATAGGCCATTTTACTTTTGATACACCTTCATTATTATATTATTATTCCAATCCTTCCAGCATCCGCTTCAATACCACCGTGGCCGATATTTCCCGGTTGGCAGCTTCGGGGATAACGAGTGAAGTAGGAGCTTCAATCACATCATCCGTCACAATCATGTTGCGGCGCACCGGCAGGCAGTGCATGAAGAAAGCATTGTTGGTGACAGCCATGTGGGCAGTATCTACCGTCCAACTCATGTCTTTGCTTAACACCTTGCCGTAATCGGCAGGACACGTCACGCCGGGACAAGCCCAGTTCTTGGCATAAATGAAGTCGGCACCTTCAAAAGCTTTCATCTGATTGTATTCCACCCGCGCACCGCGCACAAACTTCGGATCGAGTTCGTAGCCTTCGGGATGGGTGATGACAAAATCCACATCCGCTTCGTTCATCCAGTCGGCAAAAGAGTTGGGCACGGCTTGCGGCAAGGCACGAGGATGAGGTGCCCAAGTAAGTACCACTTTAGGACGAGGCGCACGCTTATATTCCTCAATGGTGATGAGGTCGGCAAATGCCTGCAGGGGATGTCCCGTGGCAGCTTCCATGGAGAATACCGGCCGACCGGAATACTTGATAAACTGATTCAGAATCTTTTCCGTATAATCGTCTTCGCGGTTCTGAAACTGAGCGAACGAGCGCACACCGATGATGTCGCAATAAGAAGCCATGACGGGGATGGCTTCCAGCAGGTGTTCACTCTTGTCGCCGTCCATAATCACTCCCCGTTCGGTTTCCAACTTCCATGCGCCTTGATTGACATCGAGCACAATGACGTCCATGCCTAAGTTGCGGGCTGCCTTTTGCGTGCTCAGGCGGGTGCGCAGACTGTTGTTGAAGAAAATAAGCAGGCAGGTCTTGTGCTTGCCCAAACTTTCGTACTTATAACGGTCTTTCTTGATTTCGAATGCTTCGGAGAGGGCACTGTTCAAGTCGCCCAAATCCTTTACGTTGGTAAAATATCTCATATCTATTATCGGTTTTATTGATTATTTTCTGATTTGTCCGTTGCCTCGTATCATCCATTTGTAGGTGTTCAGCTCTTCCAGTCCCATCGGGCCGCGGGCATGCAGCTTTTGGGTACTGATGCCTATCTCTGCTCCTAAACCGAACTCGCCGCCATCGGTGAAAGAAGTCGGCACATTGACATACACACAGGCGGCGTCTGCCTTTTCCACAAAGTAGCGGGCACATTGTTCGTCTTCCGTCACGATGCATTCGCTGTGGCCGGAACCATACTCATTTATATGAGCCACGGCAGATTCTACGCCGCCGCTTACAGCATGTGCGGTCATTTTATAGTCTAAGTATTCGATGCCGTAGTTCTCCGGGGTGGCTTGTCTCAGCAGATGCTCCGGGTACGAGCCTTTCAAAGCATCGTAGCAGGCCGTGTCGGCATAAATCTCCACCTGATGCTTCTCCAGACCGGCACAAAGCCTGCTGAGGTCACTCGTGCGTGTGCTGTCTATCAACAGACAGTCCATGGCATTGCACACACTCACGCGGCGTGTTTTGGCATTGAGTATGATAGCAGCCCCCTTTTCTACGTCGCCAGACTTGTCAAAGTAGGTATGACACACTCCGGCTCCTGTTTCTATGACGGGAATCGTGGCGTGGTTGCGCACATGCTCTATCAGTCCTTTGCCTCCTCGCGGTATAAGCAAATCCACGTAGCCGCGGGCATGCAGCAGCACGTCTGTCGATTCGTGGCCCGGAGGCAGCAAGACAGCCACATCGGGCGAGAACCCTCCGCCATCCTGCAAAGCTGCGTGTATAAGTCCTATCAAGATGCGGTTGGAATACTCGGCATCGCTTCCTCCCTTCAGCACACAGGCATTGCCCGACTTGAAGCAGAGGGCAAACACATCGAGCGTCACGTTGGGGCGTGCCTCGTAAATGATTCCTATGACGCCGAAAGGCACACTCACCTTCGTCAGCTTCATGCCGTTGGGACGTACCCTTTCTTCCAATATCCTCCCCACGGGCGAAGGCAATGCTGCCACTTCGCGCAGCCCTTGCGCCATGGAGCGGATGCGGTCGGCTGTCAGTTTCAGACGGTCATACTTAGGGTCGGCAGGGTCCATCCTGGCCAAATCCTTGGCATTCTCTTCCAATATCCGTCCGGTAGCTTCTGTCACCCGGTCGGCCAGCAGCAGGAGCGTCTGGTTAATTCTTTTTTCTTCGCAAAAGGCAAGCGTGGCGGAAGCATTCCGCGTATCCTTCAATATATCTTCTATCTGTTTCATGCTCAATCCAAATATAAATAATCGTAATGCACCATCGGGCGTTGTCCGTGTTTCCCTATCAAGGTGCGTGCTTCGGCCGAATCGAATGCCACACGCCCCACACCTATAGGTTTATTCCGATGGTCTATGATTTTCACAATATCGTCTTTCTCGAATTCTCCTTCTATGCGCACGATGCCCACCGGAAGCAGGCTCACGGCTTTCTGTCCGCACAATGCTTGCGCGGCCTGTTCGTTCAGGTGCAGTTCGCCTTTGGCAAAGCCTTCGCTATGGGCTATCCATTTCTTTACGCTCGACACGCCTCCCGACGCCGGTGTGAAGCGGGTGCATACGGTAGTGTCGGGGTGTAGCAGCAGGTCGGTCAGGATGTTGTCGCGCTTCCCGTTGGCTATGATGACGGTAATACCTTCATCGGCCACCTTGCGGGCGATGGTAGTCTTGGTGAGCATGCCACCGCGTCCGAATCCCGACTTTTCGGTCTGTATGTAGTCCGAAAGATCCTTGCCGGGTTCTACCTCGCGGATGACTTGTGAACCGGGCGCAGAAGGCGAGCCGTCGTAAATGCCGTCAATATTGCTTAGGATGATGAGCGCCTGCATGTCCATCATGGAAGCAATCATGCCCGACAGTTCATCGTTGTCCGTAAACATCAGTTCGGTGACGGATATGGTATCGTTCTCATTGACGATGGGGATGACACCGTTCTCCAGCATCACCATCATGCAGTTGCGCTGGTTGAGGTAATGCCGCCTTGTACCGAAACTCTCTTTGGTCGTCAGCACTTGTCCCACGGCTATACCGTGTTCCCTGAACAGTTCATAGTAACGGTTTATCAGTTTGGCCTGTCCCACGGCTGAGAACAGTTGCCGTTGGTCCACGCTGTCCAGTTTCCTCGAAGGCTGTATCTCGCTCCGTCCCGAGGCTACCGCTCCCGATGAT
>JAUNIV010000303.1 GCA_030523385.1 Bacteroidales bacterium
AATAGATGGGAGTGGCACACTCTACCAAATCGGGCAACGATTCTGCTAAGGCAGCTGCGGCAGGACGGAAGCTGTCATACTCCCAATCTCCTATCTCCCCCTTCGCTGATATATTGCGTGTGCCAAACATGGCAAGCCGTTCGTGCCCTTCGTAAGCCTTGTCGTAATTCAATTCGTACACTATTTGCGAGAAGAGCAACACCCCCACCAGCAAGCCTAATGTTAGGGACACCAGCTTGACGACGTTGGCACTTTTCCCACGCAAAAGAGTTATAAAGGTATAATACAATTGTCTCATAATAAAAAAAATTCTTCATTCATCATTCTTAATTCTTCATTTCCTCCTATTCCCTGATATTGGCCACGATGCTACCGTCGAACAGGTGGACGATGCGATGGGCAAATCCGGCATCGTGCTTGGAGTGAGTCACCATCACGATGGTGGTTCCTTCCTTGTTCAGTTCCGTAAGGAGGTTCATCACTTCGGCGCCGTTCTTAGAGTCGAGGTTACCGGTAGGTTCGTCCGCCAGAATCAGTTTGGGATTGGTAATGACCGCACGCGCAATGGCCACGCGCTGCTGCTGACCACCCGAAAGCTGTTGTGGGAAATGCTTGGCCCGGTGGCTCAGGTTCATACGTTTCAGCATGGCAGTCACACGTTCTTTGCGTTCGCCGGCTTTCACTCCTAAGTAGGTAAGCGGAAGCTCCACGTTTTCATATACATTCAGTTCGTCTATCAGGTTGAAGCTCTGAAAAACGAAGCCTATTACGCCTTTGCGCAAGCGGGTACGTTCTTTCTCTTTCAGTCCGGCCACCTCGGTACCGAGCAACTTATAGCTTCCCTCGGTAGGATTGTCGAGCAGCCCCAACGTGTTCAGCAATGTGGACTTTCCACAACCCGAAGGTCCCATGATTGCCACAAACTCACCTTCCTTTACTTCCATGTTTACATGGTTCAACGCGATAGTCTCTACTTCCGATGTACGGAATACTTTGCTTAAATTTTCAATCTGAATCATAATCGTATATTTTTATTATTGTTGTTAGCAAAAAAATCTTCATTCTTAATTCTTCATTCATCATTCCGTTTTGATGCTCAGCACCGGATTCTCATTGGCAATGCGCCAGGACTTGCCCACCACGCAGGCCACGATGATAGCCAGATTGGCCAACGCCAGCAGCACATACACCGCTAAGCTGACAGGCACCCGTTCGGAAAACATATCCATCCAGAAGCCATTGATATACCACGAAGCTACGATGCCTACCAATACTGCCGGACCTGCCACCATGAACACATCGCGCACCAACAATTCCAGTATGCCCGATGCTTCGGCACCATTGACCTTGCGGATAGCAATCTCCTTGGAGCGGCGGCGCACCTCGTCGGTGGTATAGCCTATCAAGCCCATCAGCATGATGAAGAACATGGTGACGGCAGCCAGCAACGTGGCGTTGCGGAACACGCGCACCGAATTGTAGCACTCCGTTATCATCCGGTCATAGCTTTGGAAGTCGATTGTCTTGTCGGGATAAGCCTCGGTCACTTCTTTCTGCAACTTTTGGAAGTTTTCGGCAAAGGGTTCCTTGAGCCGCAGATGGATGTAACCATAGAATGCCTTGTTACCACGAGCCATGAATGGCATCTTGTCATCAGTAAAGTCGCCTATCTGAAAGTCCTTCAGCAGACCTACGACACTAAAATCATGCCCATCCGCATGCACCATGCGCCCTATCACGTCCGTACCCCAATGCATCATCTCGGCAAAGGTTTCATTGACCACCACTTCCTCTTCCTCGCGTGCCATGCGGCCCTGCAGGAAGGTCATGCCCATCAGCGTGGGATAATCCTCGCGCATGTAATAACTGCTCCGCGCCGAGAAGAGTGCCTTGCCTCCTTCGTCCTGTATCATGGAACCGCTGTAGCTTTCTATCGGCGTGCCGTTGGCACTGGAGACGGCTTCCACATAAGGCAGTCCGGTCAGGAACTGATAAGCTGCATCGCGTGCCTCCTTACCCCAAGAGATTTCGGTCACCACGAGACGTTCAGGATTGTAACCCATATCTTTATTCAGCACATGATGGTATTGCGCCATCACCACGCACATCAGTCCGCAAATGAAAGCCACGCCGGCAAACTGGACGAAAAGCAACGGACGCTTCCAGCCTTTCTTGCCTTCGGTGTAGCGGCGGAATACCTGCGTGACGGGGATGCGCGAGAAAATACGTCCCGGCAACACACCACCCACTAAGAAGAGCACACCCACTACCGACAGGGGTACCCAAATGCGTTCGGGAGCCAACAAGACAGACAGCTTTTCAGCAGCCGTATCTTCGAAGAAGTCCCGGAAATTGAGCAACACGAAAGCCATCAGCAGCAAGGCCGCCACGATGATAAATGCCGTTTCTATCAGAAACATGGAAAACACCGTGCCGCTGCCTGCACCGCTACACTTGTGCACTCCCACGGCCTTGGCGCGGTAACTGAGCGAGGAAATGGAGATTAGCACATAGTTGAGCGCGGCAATGAAAAGGACGGCCAATCCCATGATGGTCATGATGTTACGCATGCGCTTCACCTCATCATAACCGCGATAAGTGTCACGGATGGGTTTCACGAAAGCTGTATAACCATATTGTGCCTTATCCTCCTCGGGACGATATTTGGCTATCATGGCATCCATGCGGGCATTCACCGACTCTGCATCGGCTTTGGAGCGGAAGCGCACATATTCAGGATAGCTATCGCCACCAAACCAAGAGTAATTGGCCATTTTGCGGTTCCACATGGTGGGCATGGAGATGACGGCCTCTGGACGAACCGTGGCATTGGGGGGCAAAGCAGCGTATGTGCCCTTCACCGTGAGATCATAATCATGGTTATAACTGATCACCTTGCCTATGGGGTCGGCATCGCCGAAGATGCGGCGCGCCAGGCGGTCGCTTAGGAAAATCACATCTTGCTGTTGCAGTTCTTTCACCGGGTCACCGCTCAGCACTTCTATGCCCATGGTACGGAAAAAGAGTGAATCGGCCATCAGCTTTTGTTCATCGAAGCGCACCTTTCCGTTATAGAGTGGAGAGGCTGCCGGCCATCGGCATGTACTGGTAGCTGCTTCTATCTGTTCGGGAAAGTTCTCCAACAGCGCCCCTGCCACGGGGCCGCAATTCATTTCCTGCGGCTCAAATTGCTCGCCTTTGACGGTAAATACGGACCATATCTGATAAAGGTTCTCCGTATCCTCGAAGCAGGTGTCGAAGCTCTGCTCGTAGGCCACACGGGAGAAAAGCAGGATACTCATGGTCAATCCCAATCCTAAGGAAATGACCTTGATGATGTTTGAGCCGCGTCCGCGCCTCAACGTCTGGATAGCATAATAGAATTGTTTCATTATTATTTTTCCATTTAAAATCCAAACAAAGTTGGATAATTCATTAATAATTAACTTTAGT
>JAUNIV010000304.1 GCA_030523385.1 Bacteroidales bacterium
CATAAAGAATACGATAAAATAGATTGTGCTAATATTTAGGACTATGACAAAGATAGAAAATCAGAATCAATATGAATGGGCGGTAAAGAGGGTAGAGGAACTTCTTCCATTAGTGAAAGATGACACCCCTCTGAGTGATTCCAACAGCATAGAATTGGAACTTCTATCCAATTTGGTAGCTGATTATTCCGAAGAACATTTTGCTTTGGGGGAGCCTACACTTATAGATGTGCTCAAACTACGTATGTATGAAATGGGGCTTAATCAGAAATCTCTTGCAAAATTATTAGGCGTCAGTCCTTCACGTCTTAGCGATTATATTTCCGGAAAATGTGAGCCGACTTTAAAAGTCGCTCGTGAAATAAGCCGAAAGCTGCATATTGATGCCAATATAGTTTTAGGGGTATGATTTAATAGAAAACAATAGTAATCTCTCGGAAGTGGATTTTTGTTCCGCATCCGAGAGATTATGTGTATAAATACGGTGTTTGTGTTATGGCTTTGTCCTTATTTACTCGAAGATTTCAATATCGGGTATCTCTATTTGCGGCACTTCTATTCTATGAGATAGAATTGACGTTTATAATGAAATGGTCGTGATTTCCCTCCTTTTTATTCTTTTATTCTGAAGAATTGAAGTATCTTTGCATTTTCGCCCGATGCCGTCAGGCAGATGCATCGGGGATGCAAAAGATTCCATAACTATGGAAAAAGGTATTATTAGAAAAGGTTAAAAAAGATATGATAACAAAAAGTTTTTATTTTCCGCACGATAGGAATGTGCGCAACAACGCTAAAGTGATGAATCTTATCAAACACGAAGGTATGGCTGGATATGGTGCCTATTGGGTAATCATGGAATACCTCCATGCACAAGACGGCTATACCGCCCTGCTGGACTCCGTGTCCTACATTGCCCGCCTATGCAGCAGCAACATCCGCAAGCTGAAAAGAATCGTGATGGAATACGACCTGTTTGTCATCGAAGGAGACACCTTCCATTCGGAAGAACTGATTCAAAAAATGCAGCCTTTTGAGCGGAAGTTTGGCCAAACATTGAATCAAGACAGCGATAAGAAAGAAACTGTGAAAAGTGATAAATCTTTGAAAACCAGCGAGAAAACTTTTTCGTCTGATGAGGTATATAATAATATAAATAATAATAAGAAAAAAAAGATAAAAGAAAAAATCTCTTCTTCATCAGAAGAGATAAAAAAGAAAGTTGCTTCGCCTAAGTCACAGGTTTCTGAGGAGGAAGATATTTTGGTTAAACCTGTTATTAGTGAATCGTATGCTTCTGTGTCTGCTGCTAAGCCTGCTAAACAGCCATCTACACCCACGGTTGTACCAGCCACACAAGCCTGTCCGGCCAAAGAAACATCCCCTGCCACGCCGCCAAACACTTCGCAACAGGCTGATTCAGAGCCAACACCCGGTTGGGAAACATGGGTGGATATGTTGGGAAAGGATGAGTCGTGGAAAAAACTCATGTCCCAACGTACCCGTCTGCACAAGTTCTTCTATACCCTCTACGACCGGGTCATGCTTATCTTCAAGGAGCACGTCAGGGGCATGGGTAAGGAGCATACCATCCGCAGCCTGAACGATGCGAAACGCTACTTCTTTTGCTTCGTTGACCCTGACAGTTATACCGGTAAACGCCTGTCTGCGAGGATGCGTGACGAGATAGAGTGTTGGAGGCAGGCTTACATTCACGAAGAATACAACCCGTACACCGGTAAGCGAACCTATTGGGGAGGCAGACCCATTCCTGCCGATGCGCCTCCGCGGCCGCATGATCGTGCAAAGTGGGACGTCCAAACGGCAAGCTGGCAGTAGGAAACTCTGGATTTCACGGTATCAAACGGTAGATTTGGTGCTTTGAAAATTTGATTTGACCCTTTGAAAAAAATTTTTCGTCCTATCAAAAATCCGGTTAAGTATTGTGATGAACGAATAGAAATATGATTGCTAATAAGTTAGAAGAGAGAATCCATTTTTTGGATGTGATGCGGGTGGTGGCCTGCTTTATGGTTATTTTAGTGCACTCTTGTGAGTTTTTTATTGTGATGGACGATTCGGGTGTCGGCCTTCGTTCGCAGACTGACGGATGGTGGGTCAGCATCATCGACAGTGCGTTCAGGTGCTCTGTGCCTCTGTTTGTGATGATTTCCTCCTACTTGCTTGTGCCCATCAGAGGGTCGGTGACGATGTTCTTCAAAAAGCGTTTTCTGAGGGTGATAGTGCCTTTTGCGATATGGTCATTGCTTTATGCCACGCTTCCCTGGCTGTGGGGCGCAATGAGCGGACAGGAAGTGGCTGCATCGGTGTCACGTCTTGCCTACAATTTCAATGACGCTGCGGGGCATTTATGGTTCGTTTATATGCTCATAGGGGTTTATCTGATAATGCCTGTCCTGTCTCCCTGGCTTGAGAAAGCGGGGCGGAAAGCCGAACTGTATTTCTTGCTTTTGTGGTCCATCTCCACGTTCTTTCCCTATATCCGTGCCTGCTGTGGCGAGGTGTGGGGAGAGTGTTCGTGGAACGAATTTCATGCCCTCTTTTATTTCTCCGGATTTATAGGCTACGTTGTGTTGGCCCATTACATCCGTCGTTATCTGGACTGGTCTGCAAAGAAACAGCTAATCATTGGTTTGTTGTTCTACGCGGTGGGATATTGTTTTACTGCCATTGCCTGGTATGAAAGCGCGCTGACGGCCACTGAGATGCAGGATTTGGAGTTGTTTTGGGGCTTCTGCACTCCCAATGTGGCAATGATGGGGTTTGGGGCATTCATCGTTATCCGTTCTCTTTTCTTGCGCACGAAAAGGGTAAGCCGAATCGTTACGGAGGCTTCAAGATTGAGTTACGGCATCTACTTGATGCACATTTTCATCTTGAATGCCATCTTTCGGCTCTTGGAAGGACGGTTCTCCACTCCCTTGACGATTGTCGTGATAGGAGTGGCCACGTTCTTTTGCTCTTTCGTGTTGGCTAAATTGTTGTCTTATTTGCCAAAGAGTAAATATATCGTGGGGTGATTACCACAATGCGACTTTCCCCAATTTGCCTAAGTCGAGTGTGGCTGTGCTTATGCCTAATGCCTTAAACACTCGGCTCATGGTAGGGAGAGTGATGACACTTTTCCCATTTTCCAGTTTGGATATTTGCGCTCTTTGCACTCCTATTTTTTCGCCCAATTGCTCTTGGGTCATGTGCTGTGCCTGTCGGGCCTTTTTGATAGCTTCGCCCACGAAATAGGCGTGTACTTCTTCTTTCAATCGGGCTTCCATGGCATCTCTTTCGGGAGTACCAATCTTTCCGTAAAGTTCGTCAACATAGTCATCGAAAGAATGTAAATTCATCTGTGCCATATCTTTACTTGTTTTTATTTGCAAAATATTCTTTTCTTATGGATTCTGCTTTTGCTATTTCTTTATCCGGGGTTTTC
>JAUNIV010000305.1 GCA_030523385.1 Bacteroidales bacterium
GATTTAATTTTCCATTTAGCCCTACCGAACTTTACAATCCGGTAGGGAAGATTTTGTAACGTATTCCGTGGCTAAACCTTATTTGCTCAACTGTGCATGCATAGAGGCTGCTGCCTTGCGCCCGTCGCCCATGGCAAGGATTACGGTTGCACCACCACGCACGATGTCACCTCCGGCATAAATCGTAGGAATAGACGATTGCATGGTCTCGTTTACGGCAATGGTGCCTTTACGCCCCAATTCCAGTCCTTCGATGGAGCTTGGTACGATGGGGTTGGGAGATACGCCTACGCTCACAATGGCCATGTCGATGTCTATGGTTTCCGTAGCTCCGGGGATAGGCACAGGGCTACGGCGTCCCGAAGCATCCGGTTCGCCCAACTCCATCTTTTGCAGTATCACTTGCTTTACACGTCCTTTTTCGTCGGCAATGTATTCGATAGGGTTGTGCAGTGTCATGAATTCCACTCCCTCTTCCTTGGCATGTTTCACCTCTTCCAGACGTGCAGGCATCTCTTCTTCCGAACGGCGATAGATAATCATGGCACGTTCTGCACCCAGTCGGCGGGCTGTACGCACAGAGTCCATGGCTGTATTTCCACCACCTATCACTGCTACATTCTTGCCGAAAGTGACAGGAGTGTCAGAATCTTCGCTGGCGGCATCCATCAGGTTCACACGGGTCAGGTATTCGTTGGACGACATGATGTTGATGGAGTTTTCGCCCGGAATGTTCATGAAGTTGGGCAGTCCGGCACCCGATGCCACGAATATGCCTTTATAACCTTCTGCCTCCAGGTCCTTCACACTGATGGTCTTGCCTACGATGCAGTCCTTGATGAAGTGGACGCCCATCTTCGACAGGTTTTCTATTTCTACATCCACAATCTTGTTGGGCAGACGGAATTCGGGAATACCGTATTTCAATACACCGCCAATTTCGTGCAATGCCTCGAACACGGTAACGTCATAACCATATTTGGCCATATCTCCTGCAAACGAAAGTCCGGCAGGTCCGGAGCCGATGACAGCTACCTTGATTCCGTTCTTGGTAGCAACTTCGGGGATGGAGATTTGTCCGCTTTCGCGCTCGTAATCGGCGGCAAAGCGTTCCAGATAACCGATAGCCACGGCTTCGTGTCCGGCTTTCAGGTGTGTACATTGTGATTCGCATTGCTTTTCTTGCGGGCATACACGTCCGCACACAGCCGGAAGGGCACTTGTCTTTTTCAGTATCTTGGCTGCTTCGAGAATCTCTCCGCGTTCTATGTTCTTGATGAATGCCGGAATGTTTATTCCTACAGGACATCCGTTCATGCAGGTAGGATTGGGGCAGTCCAGACAGCGTTTGGCTTCGGTAATAGCCTGCTCTTCGTTCAGTCCTAAGTTCACTTCTTCTTTCCGGCTGTGTGAACGGTATTCCGGATCGAGTTCGTTCATCTTCACGCGGGGGATGGCCATGCGTTCTTTGGGTTTCATGGCTTTGCGCAGTTCGGTGCGCCATTCGGCATCGCGTCCGTCTGTTTCCTTCACGGCTTCGCATGCCCCTGCATCTGTTGCGGCATCCAGCTTGTGCAATTCTTCTCTTTCGATGTCTTTGAATGCTCCCATGCGCTTCAGCATTTCGTCGAAGTCCACTTGGTGACCGTCAAATTCCGGACCATCCACACATACGAAGCGTGTCTTTCCGCCGACGGTGATGCGGCAGGCACCACACATACCCGTACCATCTACCATGATGGTATTCAGTGAAACGTCTGTAGGTATTTCATATTTCTTGGTGAGCAGACAGACGAATTTCATCATGATGGCAGGGCCAATGGCGAAGCATTTGTCCACTTTTTCACGCTTGATTACTTCTTCCACGCCTTCCGTCACGAGTCCTTTGCAGCCATACGAGCCATCATCTGTCATGATTATTACTTCATCCGAACTTTCGCGCATTTCTTTTTCCAGAATGATAAGCTCCTTCGTGCGTCCTGCCAATACGGTGACAACACGGTTGCCTGCGGCTTTCAGTGCCTGCACAATGGGCAGCATGGGGGCTACACCTACACCACCGCCGGCACACACCACCGTACCGAAGTTTTCTATATGCGTAGCTTTTCCCAACGGGCCTACGACGTCTGTAATGTAATCTCCTTCATTCAGTTCACAGAGTCGGGTAGAAGAGAGTCCTACTTCTTGTACCACCAGTGTGATGGTTCCCTTTATCGGGTCGGCAGCGGCAATGGTCAGCGGCATGCGCTCACCTTTTTCGCCTACGCGGACTATTACAAAGTGTCCTGCCTTTCTGGATTTGGCTATCAGCGGAGCTTCTATGACCAGCTTGAACACCTTTTCCGAGAAATGTTCTTTTGAAATAATCTTATTCATTTTCTATGCTTATCAGTTAGTTAATTTTCTAAGTTAATTGTTAATATGAAATTGGCACAAAGGTAGAATTATATTTTTTAAACACAAAAGAAAAGCCGTCCTTTTCGGAGGACGGCTTTTCTTTTATAATGTACAAAAACAGAAGTTTTATTTTGTTCTGATTTTATAACCTGCCATTCCGTAATAAAGGATGAACAGGAAGCAAGGCACACAAATCCAGTAGGAAGTCTGGAAATCTGTGGCATCCTGCACTACACCGCGCACCCATGGCATTACCGCACCACCGGCAATGGCCATAGTCAGCAGTGAAGAACCGGACTTGGTGAACTTGCCGAGGTCTGCCATTGCCAACGGCCACAGGGCAGGCCACATCAGCGAACATCCCAATGCCATGAAGAAGATGCAGTAGATGGAAATTTCGGCAGGCATGACTGCTACCAATACGGAACCGATGATGGCGATGATGGCACATATTTTCATGGCTGTTGCCTGACTCAAGTACTTCGGAATCATGGTGGCACCACAGATGTAGCCTACTACCATTCCGATGGAAGGAATGAATCCGTAATTGTCGCCCGGCAGTTCCAGCGCTTTGGCATATCCGGTGGCAGTGGCCAGTGCAATGGTCTCAACGCCTACATACAGGAACAAGGCTACTACGCCCAACAGCAAATGGGGGAACTGCATGATGGAAGTCTTTCCTTCTGCATACGGACAGGCAGGCACTTCTTCTTCGTCGGCCGAAGCGTCTTCACCGGCAGCTTTCACTTCGGGCAGCGGAGCCATCAGGGCAATGATACCCAACACGATGAATATACCTATGATAATGCCGAAAGGCTGATATAAATCTTCCAACTTGATGGCATCAATGGTCTTGCCAATCACCAATGTGATGAAGAGGGTAGTGGCAGGCCAGGCCAACTTGTTGCAAATACCCATGATGGAAATACGCTTGGCGGCTGATTCTATCGGTCCTAAAATAGTGACGTACGGATTTACCGAAGCCTGAAGCACGGCATTGGCGGCACCGCAAATGAATGAAGCGAAAAGGAACCAGGTGATAGACTCTG
>JAUNIV010000306.1 GCA_030523385.1 Bacteroidales bacterium
CTAAATATTTTACATTGTGGCGAGTGTAACCTTTCAAGTCTTAACATTTCAGCAAATACTATTCTGGAAGATTTGTTCTGTGGATGGCAACACAATTTAGAAGGAACTGGTTATACCATCTTGGAATTAACGATAAATCAATCACAAAAGGAAATATGGGACAATAATTGGGATAATATTAATAATAACTATGTTACCCCTATTGTTACCGTAGAATAAAAGCACGAGGGCGGACATCAAAGTTCGCCCGAAATTTTATCCACTTGCTTAAAAGACTGTTCCAAGATGTTTGAACTAAGCAAATGGCAAGAAGTTGGCAATAGATGTTTGACACTCCTTTACATAATCTACCCATTGCTTAACTGGTAGGATCAGTATTTTTATCGCTGTAAGATGACTATCTTATAGCAACCATTTCTTACAAAAGTCGGATGCATCTCTGACGAAGGTTAGAAATGGGATTTTATACCGTTGCAAAAGGTGTGGCATAGATAGGTTATTGAAGTAAAACAGGATTCCCAAGCGGGCAAAACCAATCAAAATATGTGTTTTGTTTAATGGATTAAATGAAATCAAATAAAAACTTGATAATTCATTAAACAATCTGTACCTTTGTTGCCAATTTTAATAACAACAGATGATGGATAAGCAGATTTTGAAACAGATTCTTCGCGAGAACCAACAGGAAGTTGAGCGCTATGTCGTTGAGCCTCGAAATATTCAGCTCGACGGATTCCCCTGTAGAGTTCTCGTTGGTGTGCGCCGGGCCGGAAAGTCTTATATGCTATATCACCGCATACAGCAGTTGCTTGCAGAAGGCCATAAGTGGGATGAGATGCTCTATCTGAATTTTGAGGATGAGCGTCTTGCTGGCTTCACTGCCGATGACTTCAACCTGCTGTTGGAGTGTCATCAGGAGATGTATGGGAAGCGCCCGATGCTCTTTCTCGATGAGATACAAAACATCGATGGCTGGCATAAGTTCGCCCGTCGGATGGCCGACACCCAGTACATTATATACATTACTGGTTCGAATGCCAAAATGCTCTCTGGCGAGATAAACACCACTCTGGGTGGGCGGTTTCTCACCACTGAGATTTACCCCTACAGTTTCAAGGAGTATCTTTCTGTTCACGAGGTGCCGACTGATGAACTTGACTTATTGACTACCGAAGGTCGTGCCCGTGTGATTCGTTGTTTTAATGAATATCTGAATTATGGAGGTCTCCCCGCCGCAGCACATCTTCCTGCCAAGCGCGACTATTTGAGCAGCGTCTATCAGAAAATCTATATGGGAGACATCATTGCCCGCAACAAGATTACCAATGTGGCTGGCATTCGTGTGTTAGTCAGAAAACTGGCAGAGAGCGTTTGCCGCCCCATCTCATACAACCGTATCAACAATCTGCTGTCGAGTGTTGGTGGCAAGCTCAGTCTGGCAACTACCATCAAGTATGTGGATTATTGTGAAGAAGCTTGGTTGCTGCTGCGTCTTCGCAACTATGCAACCAGTCTTGCTGAAAGAGAGAGTAACAGCAAATATTACTTTATCGATTCAGGCATCTTGGGACTTTTCCTAATTGACAAGGAGGCCATGCTGCTGGAAAATCTCATTGCTCTGCACCTGTTTCGTTCATACGGCCATGACCCTGACAACGAGCGTGTGTTCTTCTACAATGACAAATATGAAGTGGATTTCTATATCCCTGACGAGGAACTGGCCATACAGGTAAGCTATTCACTTCGTGATGAAGAAACCCGGAAACGTGAGATGGAAGCACTCCAGAAATTACCCAATAGACTGCCCTGTAAGCGTCGCATCATAGTAACCTTTGACGAGAAGGAAACCATTACCGACTCATTCGGCACCATTGAGGTTATTCCAGCCTGGAAATGGTTGATGGAATTGTGATACGTATTTTTTGTTACCAGATAACACTTTTTGTCTGTCTTTTTTTAGAAGTCAATCTATTCTAAAAAAAGACAGCATATTCTCACTTGAACCGTCTGCGGACAAGTCGCTTCAAGTATCTTACTCCTAATACAAAGCCGGTGATTGACACAACCGTACCGCCTATAAGAAGCACCCACATCACTGTTGTCCAAAGTACCGGACGATCTATCAGGAACTTGAAACGCAGGCTGTGAAGTCCGTTGTACATCCAGAATCCCCAGCGGCGGTGTGTGTTATAGTCGCGATAACTGCCGGTAGAGGGATCTATATAGTAGCAAGTGCGGTCTGCATTGTTTACAGATACTTTCCATACGGGCAACGGAAGCTGTCCCGTACGGCGGGTAATGTAATAGTGGTCATATTCACTCATCAGCGTGGCTTCTGTCAAAGCATCTTCTCCGTGGATAGCGCGAATGGCTTCGAGCACTTGGTCGCGGGTCAATTCCAACTTCTTTACTTCAGACGGGCAGGAAGCATCAACGGTCAGTTTCTCTCCGCCCAGCCAAAGGTGATAAACGGGCAAGGAACGGAAATGACCCCACTCGATGCGCGTCACTTGGTTTTCATATCGGGCTATCACTTGCCGATAGTCCAACGGGTATTGCCCCACTTGCGGTGCTCCTTCGTTCATAACCTGCCTTACCGGATAGTTTTGGTGTACAGGTCCTATCCATTCGGGCACATCGGCCAGTGACATCATGCCGCTGAATACCCACGTGAGCACAAACAGACCGAACACGGTGCCTGTGACATGGTGCCACCAATACCATTTCTTCCTGTAGGGCGATTGCCATTTCCCGCGACGGATGCGGGCTGCACGGTAGGCATGGATGCCTACATAGAGTCCTGCTATGGTCATGATGCAACCGATTCCTGAAAGCCAAATGACGGATTTTTTCCATAAATCGGCATCTTGCCGCAAGCGTGTGAAATATACCCAGTGAGGGATAGCTCCCACCCATGCCCAAAGACGTTCCGTACGGTTGGTGCATTGTAGCACTTCGCCGCTAACCGAAGACACGTAGATTTCCGTTTTGTCCGGGTTGGCAAAATGGAATTTATAGATAGGGAAGTGTCTTTTCAACTGTCCGAAAGGAATCCACTGGTCCAAATGGCGTAATGTGTCAATGCGCTCTACGGGTGCATTGCACCACAGACGGGCTACTCGTTCCACACGCTGCCAGCCTACTGGGGATGGTGATACGGTGCTGTCAGCAGGCTGATTGATGACACCTTTGTCCGTTTGTACTTCGAATATGGTTTCTCCCATGTATTTGCTTACACTCATTCCTGTTATATGGCAGGTGTCCGGAATGCGGGCCAATACTTCTTCCGCATCCGGCATGGTGGTAGGCAACGGTTCCAGCTTTTCCATTTTCTGCTGTTGGTTGGCACGGGGGAAACCATGATAAATCATGACGATGCCCGATACGAACCAGGCGAAAAACAGGATGCTGAGCAGGGTACCCAGTATCCTGTGGAGGG
>JAUNIV010000307.1:0-1116 GCA_030523385.1 Bacteroidales bacterium
TTGTTTATTTTTAATATTGGAATCAGAGAGCCAACTACTGATTCGCATTATTTATAAAAATTCTTTTGGAACGCAGAAAACTCGTCTTTGCCGCATACGCACCGTTTCCACCAGGCACGCAGGAAGCCGCTCCCGTAACCGGTCAATTGAATGAACGATGCGGCTATGGACAGCAAACCTATCTTCAGGCTCTTGTTCTGCACTGTAGCATCTATGCCAATGACCAGCGCAAACAGCAAAAGCAATGAAAGGCTCCAAACGCAAACCAGCGAACACAGCAGCAGAAATACCACTCCCAGCGTGAACACAGCCGGGAGCAAATGCACCAACTTCAGCGATTCGGGATATTTCTTATAGAGATTGATGCGGGCTATGCCTGAATTGTGCACCTGTTTGAAAAACTTCTTCAAGTCTGTACGTCGCTTGTGCCACACCCATGCTTCGGGGAAAAGCCTACAGGCATATCCCCCCTTGAAGATACGGATGCTGAAATCAATATCCTCGCCGAAACGCATCTTCGAGAAGCCACCCAAAGCCTGATACACATCTGCCCGTACTCCCATATTGAAGCTGCGCGGATAGAACTTGTCCATCTTCTTCTTGCCGCCACGAATACCGCCAGTGGTGAAGAATGAAGTCATGGCATAGTTGATGGCTTTCTGCACATCGGTAAATGATTCATGTGCCCGGTCGGGGCCTCCGAATGCATCCGCCGGTTCATGTTGCAGTTCGGTTTCCACCGCTGCCAAATAACCTTCGGGCAGAATGCAGTCCGAATCCAATATAATAAGATATTCCCCCCGGCTCCGTTCGGCACCATAGTTGCGTGTCTGCCCCGGACCTGAGTTCGGCTTATTATAATACTTTATGTCCAATAGGGAAGCGTATTTGTCCACTACATCCTTGCAGGGGACAGAAGAACCGTCTTCCACCACCACTACTTCAAAATCTTTGTCGGTCTGCCTTGTCAGGCTTTCCAACAGCTCGTCCACCTCGTCCGGACGGTTATAAACGGGTATGATAAAGGAATATCTCATATCAGTTTCTTTGTTCCACACATGCAAAGGAACACAAAAAAGGCGGAGCTTGCAACAAGTTCCGCCTTTTTATATCAAA
>JAUNIV010000307.1:1216-3436 GCA_030523385.1 Bacteroidales bacterium
TCAACCACCATTCCTTCCAACAGGAAGTCCACACCGTTAATCAGGTCATGGGCGATAGGAATCTGGTCGAAAGTTTCCTGGTTCATAAACAAATAATCATCTCCTTCTTTATAGAGATACTGATGCGGACGACGTTCCACACGCACATCTTCCAGCTTTTCACCGATGTTGAAACGACGTTCCAATACATAGCCGTTCACTACATCTTTCAGCTTGGTACGCATGAATGTGTTACCCTTTCCCGGCTTTACATGCAGGAAATCGATGCAGAAATACAATTTGCCGTCCATACGGATAGCGGTTCCGATTTTAATGTCTTGAGCATTAATCATACTTTTCTTTGCTTATATTTGATTATTATTTCAGATTATATTCAGCACTCATTTTATTTCGGGTGCAAAAGTAATGTAAATCAAGAAAAAACGCAAAAAGAAATCACGAAAAATAAGTTATCTCTTTGTTTATTTCAAAAAAGTCACTAATTTTGCAGCCCGTTACGGACGGTGAATAATAACATAAAAATAAGTATATACAATGAAAAGAACATTCCAACCCTCTAACAGAAAGAGAAAGAACAAACACGGTTTCCGTGAAAGAATGGCTACTGCCAACGGTCGTCGCGTATTGGCCAGCCGTCGTGCAAAAGGTCGTAAGAAACTGACTGTATCTGACGAATACAACGGAAAATAATCCCGCTATCGTCTGATAAAGTAAAAGGAGCAGAGTTGAGAAAACTTTGCTCCTTTTGCTTTTTATCTTCCTGTTCTTCGGGCGCGTGCCCATTCCATCACATTGGCCGGTGCCCGTTCTGCCAACAGTTCTTTCTTCATAAAATCCATATAAGGTGCCACGTGATCAAAGTAGCGATAATAGCCTTCGCACAGATAGTTCAGCCCTCCTTCTCCATCCTTGCTCACTGCGAAACGGTTCTTGGGACACTCACCGTGGCAGGCAAACTCATACGGACAACTGAGGCATTGCTGCGGCAGGCTGTTGTGCTTCATCACCCCGAAGGTTTGCTGCTCCTTCCCATACATCATTTCTACCAAAGTGTTTTGCCAAATGTTGCCCAACTTGTATTCGGGAAAGACAAAATGATCGCAGGCATATACATCACCATTAAACTCCATCACCGCCGCATGGCCGCAATATTTGGCCAGCGAGCACACACCGGGCTGCTCTCCTACCCAATTGGCCAACGTGGAATCGAAAAGCTGGACGTAATAGTTGCCCACATCGTGCAACACCCATTCATCAAAGATGGTACAAAGGAAATTACCCCATTGCTCGGGAGTGACCGAAAATGGAGCCAGTTCGCCATCCTTCTGCTTCAGCGAAGAAAGATGCAAACCATCCGCCCGACGAGAAATGCGCTCCACGATAGGGGTAAACTGCAAGTAATGGCAATCCAGTTCATCACGGAAAAAACGATAAAACTCCAACGGATAATCGGCATTATAGTCATTGACCACAGCCATGGCGTTCCACTCCACCCCGTGTTTCTTCAGAAGATTAATACCTTTCATCACCTTGACGAAAGAAGGTTGTCCCCTGCGGTTGCGTCGGTATTCGTCATGAAATTCCTGCGGACCGTCTATCGAGATTCCTACCAGGAAGTTATTTTCGCGAAAGAATTCACACCACTCATCGGTAAGCAGTGTGCCATTGGTCTGTATGCAGTTGTCTATGGTTCGCCCGCCTGCATATTTCCTTTGCAGTTCCAGTGCCTTCTTATAAAAGGAAAGTGGACGCATCAGAGTTTCGCCACCGTGCCAAGTAAAGAGCACTTGCGGCATGGTCTGTGACTGGATGTATTCGCGAATGAACTTTTCCAGCAATTCATCGCTCATCACATGACGAGGTTGTGATTCATAGAGTTTCGCTTTCTCTAAATAGTAACAATAATCGCAAGCCAAATTGCACACAGCACCCACGGGCTTTGTCATCACATACAAAGGCTTTGCAAAAGGGGTTATAGCGGTTGGTTCCATTCAATGTCTGTTCTGATAGTTATTAGTTCAATAATAGTCGGTATGACCACTTTGCAAACTTACGCTTTTTATCCGAATTATAAAATGAAGAACGCCACAAACAGCCATAAAAAAACGGACTACGGGTTAAATCACTTCAAGCCGTAGTCCTATCTATAATCTAATTCTACAAGTTGATCAAACTTGTGTTATCATTATTCATATAATTTGCCTATTGAAAGTTTTATTC
>JAUNIV010000308.1 GCA_030523385.1 Bacteroidales bacterium
GTTTCAGACTTCGTACATACCAACATCACCCCCTACGAGGGTGACGCATCTTTCTTGGCAGGCCCTACGCCACGAACCCTGAAAGTATGGAACGAATGCCTCAAGGCATTGGAAGAAGAACGTCTTAACCACGGTGTGCGTTCGTTGGACAACGTGACGGTATCTACCATCACCTCGCACAAGGCCGGATACATAGACCGCGAGAACGAGCTCATCGTGGGATTGCAGACTGACGAACTGCTGCGCCGCGCCATCAAGCCCTTCGGAGGCATCAAGGTGGTAGAGAAAGCCTGTCGCGAAAACGGAGTGGAAGTGGACGAGAAGGTGAAAGATATATTCTACCACTACCGCAAGACACACAACGACGGAGTGTTCGACGCCTATACCGAAGAGATTCGCTCGTTCCGTTCGTTGGGCTTCCTCACCGGACTGCCCGACAACTATGCACGCGGACGCATCATCGGCGACTACCGCCGCCTGGCCCTCTACGGCATCAACCGACTCATCGAAGCAAAGCAGGAGGATTTGCACAACATCACCAGTCCCATGACGGATGCACGCATCCGCCTGCGCGAAGAAGTGGCCGAACAAATCAAGGCACTGAAAGAAATCAAGATACTGGGCGAATACTACGGTCTGGACCTGAGCCGTCCGGCCACCAGCGCACAAGAAGCCGTGCAGTGGGTATATATGGCCTACTTGGCAGCCGTGAAAGAACAAGACGGTGCGGCCATGTCATTGGGCAACGTGTCTTCTTTCCTCGATATCTACATCCAGTATGACCTGGACCACGGAAAGATAGACGAAACCTTCGCACAGGAGCTGATAGACCAGTTCGTCATCAAGCTGCGCATGGTGCGCCACCTGCGCATGCAGTCATACAACGACATCTTTGCCGGAGACCCCACGTGGGTGACCGAAGCTATCGGCGGACGCTTCAACGACGGACGCACGAAAGTGACCAAAACATCGTTCCGCTTCCTCCAGACGCTCTACAACTTAGGTCCTTCGCCCGAACCGAACATGACCGTGCTGTGGAGTCCCGAACTGCCCGAAGGATTCAAGGAGTTCTGCGCGCGCGTATCCATAGATACCTCTTCCGTACAGTACGAAAACGACACGCTGATGCGCGAGGTGCGCAACTGCGACGACTACGGCATTGCCTGCTGCGTGTCTTATCAGGCCATCGGCAAACAAATCCAGTTCTTCGGCGCACGCTGCAACCTTGCCAAAGCCTTGCTGCTCGCCATCAACGGCGGACGCTGCGAGAACACAGGCACGGTGATGGTGGAAGGAATCCCCGTGCTGACAGGCGACCTGCTGAACTTTGAAGAAGTGTGGTCCAACTACAAGAAGGTGCTGATGCAGATAGCCCGCGTGTATAACGATGCGATGAACATCATCCACTACATGCACGACAAGTATTATTACGAGAAGGCACAAATGGCATTCATCGACACCAATCCGCGCATCAACCTCGCCTACGGAGTGGCAGGACTCTCTATCGCCATCGACTCACTGTCGGCCATCAAGTATGGCAAGGTGCACGCCCGCCGCAACGAAATCGGCCTGACGGAAGGTTTCGACATCGAAAACGAATTCCCCTGCTTCGGTAATGACGACGACCGTGTGGATCACTTGGGAGTGGATTTGGTGTATTTCTTTAGCGAAGAGCTGAAAAAGCATCCTGTCTATAAGAACGCCCGCCCCACCCTGTCGCTGCTCACCATTACGTCGAACGTGATGTATGGAAAGAAAACAGGTGCTACGCCCGACGGACGTGCCAAAGGTGTGGCCTTCGCTCCGGGAGCCAACCCCATGCACGGACGCGACAAGAACGGTGCCATCGCCTCGCTCAGTTCGGTAGCCAAACTGCGTTACCGCGATGCGCAAGACGGTATCAGCAACACGTTCTCCATCGTGCCTAAATCATTGGGTGTGGATATGGAGACGCGCGTAGAGAACTTAGTCACCATGATGGACGGTTACTTCACGAAGGGTGCACACCACCTGAATGTGAACGTGCTGAACCGCGAGATGCTGGAGGACGCCATGGAGCATCCCGAAAAGTATCCGCAGCTCACCATCCGTGTGTCGGGCTATGCGGTGAACTTCATCAAGCTGAGCCGTGAGCATCAGTTGGAAGTAATCAGCCGTTCGTTCCACGAAAGAATGTAAAGCATTCGCTATCCGATACCATATATTGTAGGGGCGGAATATTTTCCGCCCGATGACATCCACGTGGATGATTGCAGGGCAGAAGATATTCTGCCCCTACATTTATTATATATAGACATCAAAAGAGAAATGATAAGAGTTCATTCCTACGAATCCATGGGAACCTTCGACGGTCCCGGACTTCGCTTAGTCGTATTTCTGCAAGGCTGCAACTTCCGTTGCCTTTATTGTGCCAATCCCGATACCATCGACCTGAAAGGTGAAAGCAAGGAAACCACCGAAGACGAAATCCTGCGCATGGCCATGAGCCAACGAGCCTTTTTTGGTAAGAGAGGAGGAGTCACCTTCAGCGGCGGCGAACCTACCTTGCAGGCTCAGGCATTGGTCCCCCTGTTCAAGCGGCTGAAAGAACAAGGCATACACATCTGCGTGGATAGCAACGGAAGCATCTGGAACACTCACGTAGAAGAGCTGTTGGGTTTGGCAGACCTTGTCTTATTGGACATCAAAGAATATAACGACGAACGCCACAAGCAGCTGACCGAACGCAGCAACGAACAGACTCTGCGCACTGCCGCCTGGATGGAAAAGAACGAAAAACCTTTCTGGCTTCGCTACGTGCTCGTCCCGGGTTATAGCGCATTTGAAGAAGACATCCGCCGGTTGGGGCAATGCTTAGGCGGCTACCGGATGATACAACGGGTGGAGATACTTCCCTATCACACATTGGGAGTACACAAATATCAGGCTATGGGAAAGCCCTACCTGCTGGAAGGAGTGCGGGAAAACACTCCGCAAGAATTGGACGCCGCAAAGGCATTGTTCAGCGAATACTTCCCTGTGGTCTATGTGAACTGACGAACCTCCCCTACTCAATGCCGCTTAGCCTTGCTCTTCCTGTCGTTGCAACATTAGGACGATGAAGCCGAACGATTAGTAATGACGACGTGTGACGATTACTAATCGTTGCAGTTATTCGTTGGTATTTAATCAGTTTTCGTACTATATGCGTGCTATTTTATTAAAAATGAGCCGATTCTTTGTGTAATTACAGGAAAACGGCTATCTTTGCAACCGTGGTTGAATCAACCATCGTTGCAAATAAGCGTGAGATATGAGATTTTATAACAGAGAAAACGAAATATCCGAGTTGAAGCGTATATGCAATCTGTCATTTACGCACAACTCCCGTATGACAGTTTTGACGGGGCGTCGGCGCATTGGCAAGACGAGTCTGATAAAGAAAGCAT
>JAUNIV010000003.1 GCA_030523385.1 Bacteroidales bacterium
TTCGTTGAGTTTTCAATAGAATACAAAACAATTTATATGGTGTCATGAAGTAAATAAAATATTATCAATATATTTTCTTGATATTTTTGTGGGGAATTGTGGGGATTTGTGTACCTTTACGCCCTAATTATTATAATAAGGTGTACAATGCGTTTTTTAGGTAATTCGGAGGCTAAGACAGACGCCAAAGGAAGGGTTTTCCTGCCGGCGATATTCAGGAAGCAACTGCAAGCTGCTGCCGAAGAATCCTTGGTTTTGCGCAAAGACACCTATCAGGATTGCTTAGTGCTGTACCCCGAAAGCGTATGGAACGAACAGATGAACGAATTGCGCAACCGGCTGAATCGATGGAACTCCAAACATCAGATGATTTTCCGGCAATTCGTGTCGGACGTGGAAATCATCACATTGGATGGTAACGGACGGTTCCTGATTCCGAAGCGCTATCTGAAGTTGGCGCATATCGAGGAAGAAGTACGTTTCATCGGCATGGACGACACCATTGAGATTTGGTCGAAGGAAACGGCGGAAAAGCCTTTCATGGCACCCGAAGAATTTGAGAAGGAACTGGAAGAGATTATGGGAACAAGCTATAACAAAGAAACGGAATGAACGAGAAAGAACAGACATACCACATACCCGTGCTGCTGAAAGAGAGCATAGACGGAATGAACATCTGCCCCGATGGCATCTATGTAGATGTGACGTTCGGCGGAGGCGGACACTCCAAAGAGATATTAAGCAGGCTCGATGAGGAAGGCCACCTGTATAGCTTCGACCAGGATGAAGATGCAGAAAGGAACATCGTAAACGACGACCGGTTCACGTTCGTAAGAAGCAACTTCCGCTATCTGCATAACTTCCTGCGATATTATGACGTGGAAGAAGTGGATGGGATATTGGCCGACTTAGGGGTTTCTTCCCATCATTTCGATGATTCGGAACGTGGCTTCTCATTCCGGTTCGACGGCAAACTGGACATGCGCATGAACAAGCGGGCAGGCATGACGGCAGCCGAAGTGGTGAACTCATACAGCGAAGAGCGTCTGGCCGACATTTTCTACCTGTATGGCGAACTGAAGAACAGCCGCAAGCTGGCATCGGTCATCGTCAAGGCACGCGCCATCCGCCCCATCGTAACCATAGGCGATTTCTTAGAAATCGTCAAACCGTTGTTCGGACGTGAACGGGAGAAGAAAGAATTGGCCAAAGTGTTTCAGGCATTGCGCATCGAGGTCAATCAGGAGATGGAGGCACTGAAAGAAATGCTGTATGCTGCCACGCAGGCATTAAAGCCCGGAGGCAGACTGGTGGTAATCACTTATCACTCGCTGGAAGACCGCATCGTGAAGAATGTGATGAAGACCGGCAACATAGACGGGAAGGCCGAACAGGATTTCTTCGGCAACGTGCAAACGCCTTTCCGGTTGGTAAACAACAAAGTGATAGTGGCAAGCGAAGAAGAGGTGATGCGCAATCCGCGTGCCAGAAGTGCTAAACTGAGAATTGCAGAAAAAAGATAAGATAGAGATGGAAGAAGAACAGAAACAAAATACACAGCAAGCCAAGGACGGACAGACCGCTTCGCCCAAGCACATGTCTATCCGCAGCATTTTGGGAGGAGACATCCTGGCGAATGATTTTCTCAAGAGGCAAACCCGTCTGTTGGTTCTTATCATGGTGCTGACGGTGTGGTACATAGACAACCGTTACAGCAGCCAGCAGGAGATGATAGAAATAGACAAGCTGAAGAAAGACCTGACAGACATTAAATACGATGCCCTGACCCGCTCTTCCGAACTGATGGAGAAGAGCCGCCAGTCGCGCATCGAAGAATATATATCGACGGGAGAGAGTCCTTTGCAGACCGCTACCAACCGTCCGTACTTAATAAAGAAAGATTAAGCCATGATGCCCTATCTGAAAAATATAATGCACCGCTTTTCCTTCATCATGTTACTCATGATGCTGGTAGGCATTGCCATTATCATAAAGGCGGCCATCATCATGTTTGCAGAGCGTCAGTACTGGAAAGACGTGGCCGACCGCTTCGTGAAGGAGAATGTCATTGTGCCTGCCGTGCGGGGAAATATCATTTCCTCAGACGGCCAGCTGATGGCAAGCAGCCTGCCCGAATATAAGATATACATGGACTTCAAGGCCGGTGGAGAGGTAAAAGACTCCCTGCTTATGCTTTACATGGATTCCATCTGCGACGGTTTGCATCAGATCTTTCCGGACAAGAGCAAAAGGGAATTCAAGGCACATATATTGAAGGGAAGAAAAAACGGGAGCCGCAATTACCTGCTTTACCCCAAACGTATTTCGTATATACAATACAAGGAAGCCAAACGCCTGCCTGTATTTAATCTGAACAAGTACAGAGGCGGATTCCACGAACAGATTTTCAACCAGCGCAAGAAACCGTTCGGCTCATTAGCCATGCGTACATTGGGCGATATGTATCCCGACATCGAGCAAGGCGCCAAGAACGGACTGGAACTTTCTTACGATTCCATATTGAAAGGGAAAGAAGGTATCACCCACCGACAGAAGGTAATGAACAAATACCTGAACATTGTCGATATTCCACCTGTTGACGGTTGCGACATTGTCACGACCATTGACGTAGGCATGCAGGACATAGCAGAAAAAGCATTGGTGGATAAGCTGAAAGAGCTTAATGCCACCGTAGGTGTGGCCATACTGATGGAAGTGAAGACCGGAGACATCAAAGCCATTGTGAACATGACCAAATGTAACGACGGTGTTTACAGGGAGGTCCGAAACAATGCCGTATCGGACATGATGGAACCCGGATCTACCTTCAAGACCGCATCCATCATGGTGGCATTGGAAGACGGCAAGATTACTCCGGACAAGATTGTCGATACAGGCAACGGTGTCTATAACATGCACGGAGCACGCATGAAGGACCACAACTGGCATCGGGGCGGCTACGGAGAAATGACCGCCACCAAAGCCTTGATGGTGTCCTCCAATATCGGAGTTTCAAAGCTGATTGACGACAATTACCATAACAACCCGGAAAAGTTTGTAGAAGGACTATATAAATTAGGTATAGCCACTCCGCTTCATCTGGATATTCCGGGAGCCGGAGACCCGGTCATCCGTATGCCCAACAAGAACAACTGGTCTAAGACTGCGTTGGCATGGATGTCCATCGGCTACGAGACACAGATTCCCCCTATCAGTACGCTGGCTTTTTATAATGCGATAGCCAACAACGGCGTGATGGTAAAGCCCCGCTTCGTGAAAGCCATCGTAAAAGACGGGGAAGTGGTAGAGGAAATACCGACTGAGATTCTTAATCCGGCCATCGCTTCTCCTAAGACCATTCAGGAGATACAGGTCATGTTGGAGAAAGTGGTCAGCGAAGGATTGGGCAAGCAAGCCGGTTCCAAGCAATTCCATGTATCCGGAAAGACAGGAACGGCACAGGTGTCTCAAGGAAGATCGGGATATACCAACGGCATGCGACGCTATCTGGTAAGTTTCTGCGGTTACTTCCCCTCCGAAGCTCCTAAGTATAGCTGCATCGTAGCCATACAAAAGAACGGTTATCCGGCTTCGGGTGGCGGTATGGCAGGACCGGTATTCCACAACATAGCCGAGCGCGTGTTTGCCAAACGTCTGGCACAAAACTTAGAAGAAGCCAAAGACTCGACTTCCATCCTTGTTCCGGACGTGAAGAACGGTGATATAGGCAAGGCACATTATGTATTAAACAAGATACACGTCAGTTCATCAGGCATCTCCGAGCATTCGGCAGACGGGAAGCCTGTTTGGGGAACTGCCACCACCCATACGGATAATGTATTATTCAGCAAGAAAGACATCAAGGAAAACCAGGTGCCGAGTGTGATTGGCATGGGAGCCAAAGATGCCGTCTATCTGCTGGAAAGCATGGGACTGAAGACACGCATTGCCGGAGTGGGCAAAGTAAAGTCCCAAAGCATTCCGGCAGGAAATACATTGCACAAGGGACAAACCATACAGTTACGATTAAATTAAAGAAAGAACATGAAACTGGAAGAGATTATTAAAGGTATAGCCGTAAGCGAAATGACAGGCAATGGCGACAAAGAGATTTCAGGAATCAACATAGACTCCCGTCTGATAGAGCCGGGACACGTTTTTGTGGCCGTGAAAGGTACTCAGACGAATGGGCATGCCTATATAGGCAAGGCTATAGAGAAAGGTGCGGGCGTGATAGTTTGCGAAAACCTTCCCGAAGCATTGGACGAAAACGTGACCTACGTGAAAGTGGCCGATACGGAAGATGCAGTGGGCAAGTTGGCTACTGCCTTTTACGGCAACCCGACCTCCAAGCTGGAACTTGTAGGAGTAACGGGTACCAACGGAAAGACGACCATCGCCACCTTATTATATAATATGTTCCGTAAATTCGGTTACAAGGTAGGATTGATTTCTACCGTATGCAACTATATAGACGATGAAGCCATCGCCACTGACCATACGACTCCCGACCCGATTACGCTGAACAAGCTGTTGGGACGCATGGCCGATGAAGGATGCAAGTATGCCTTTATGGAAGTCAGCTCCCATTCGGTGGCACAGAAGCGCATCGGCGGATTGAAGTTTGCCGGAGGTATCTTCACCAACCTGACACGCGACCACTTAGATTATCACAAGACCGTAGAGAATTACCTGAAAGCTAAGAAAGCATTCTTCGATGGACTGCCTAAGACAGCTTTCGCCCTGACCAACTTAGACGACAAGAACGGAATGGTGATGGTTCAGAACACCAAAGCGAAGGTAGCCACCTACTCCTTGCGTAGCTTGAGCGATTTCAAAGGCAAGGTATTGGAAGATGGTTTTGAAGGCATGTTGCTCGACATAAACAACATAGAAGTGAACGTGCAATTCATCGGACGCTTCAATGCTTCCAACCTGCTGGCTGTGTATGGAGCGGCTTGCCTGTTGGGGAAAAGTCCCGAAGAAGTATTGCTGGTATTGAGTACACTCCGCCCGGTAGCCGGACGTTTTGATGCCCTCCGCTCGCCGAAGGGATATACCGCCATCGTGGATTATGCCCACACCCCCGATGCACTGGAGAATGTGCTGAATGCCATCCACGAAGTGCTGAACGGCAGAGGACAAGTGATAACAGTGGTGGGAGCAGGCGGAAACCGCGACAAAGGGAAACGCCCCTTGATGGCACAAGAGGCCGCCAAACAAAGCGACAAAGTCATTATCACCTCCGACAATCCCCGCTTCGAGGAACCGCAGGACATCATCAACGACATGTTGGCCGGACTGGACAAGAACGACATGCGCAAAGTCATAAGCATTGCCGACCGCAAAGAAGCCATCCGCACGGCCTGCATGCTGGCACAGCCCAAAGACGTCATCTTAGTGGCAGGCAAAGGGCATGAGAATTATCAGGAAATCAAAGGCGTGAAGCATCATTTCGATGACAAGGAAGTATTAAGAGACATTTTTGCTAACGAATAAACCAACAAACAGGATATGCTATATTATTTATTTCAATATTTGGAGCAGTTTGATTTCCCCGGTGCCCGCATGTTCGGCTACGTGTCGTTCCGTTCACTGATGGCCATCATTCTTTCGCTGTTGATTTCGGCTATCTTCGGTGAATATTTCATCAACCTGCTCAAGCGCAAACAGATTACCGAAACCCAGCGGGATGCTTCCATCGACCCGTTCAATGTAAAGAAGGTGGGAGTGCCCACCATGGGAGGCATCATCATCATTGTGGCTATTCTTATCCCCTGCCTGCTGTTGGGGAAACTGCACAATGTCTATATGATACTGATGCTGATTACCACCGTGTGGTTAGGCACGTTAGGCTTTTTGGACGATTACATCAAGGTGTTCCGCAAGGACAAGGAAGGACTTCATGGGAAGTTTAAAATCATCGGGCAAGTAGGTTTGGGCCTCATCGTGGGACTGACCCTGTATCTAAGTCCCAAAGCCGTCATCCGCGAGAATGTGGAAATACAAAGAGGAGGAACCATTGTGGAGGTAGTGCACAAGGCACAAGACCAGAAATCCACCAAAACGACCATCCCCTTCTTCAAGAATAACAATTTAGACTATGCCGACTTTGTGGGCTTCTTAGGAGAACATGCCCAAGCCGTCGGTTGGATTATCTTTGTATTGGTTACCATCTTCGTAGTCACCGCCGTATCCAACGGAGCCAACCTGAATGACGGGATGGACGGCATGGCGGCAGGCAACTCAGCCATTATCGGACTTACGTTGGGCATATTGGCCTACGTATCCAGCCACATCGAGTATGCCGGCTACCTGAATATCATGTATATTCCGGGCAGCGAAGAACTGGTAATATTCATTTGCGCTTTCATCGGTGCATTGATTGGTTTCCTTTGGTACAATGCTTTCCCGGCTCAGGTATTCATGGGCGATACGGGCAGCCTGACCATCGGTGGTATCATAGCGGTGTTTGCAATCATCATCCGTAAGGAGTTGCTTATACCCATCCTCTGCGGAATCTTCCTGATAGAAAACCTTTCGGTCATTCTTCAGGTGAGATATTTCAAGAAGGGAAAGGCGAAAGGACGTGTGCAGCGCATCTTCAAGCGCACACCCATCCACGACCATTTCCGGACTACATTGGCACAACTGGATCCTAATTGCAGCTACATATTCACCAAACCGGCCAGCGTCTTCCATGAATCGAAGATTACGGTACGGTTCTGGATTGTCACCATCGTGCTTGCTGCGATTACGATCATTACATTAAAAATCAGATAAACGAAGATTATGGCTAAGAGAATTGTCATATTAGGAGCCGGAGAAAGCGGTGCGGGAGCAGCTGTTCTGGCAAAGAAACAAGGATTTGACACCTTTGTTTCAGACATGTCTGCAATCAAAGACAAATACAAGGAGATGCTGAACGAACGAAACATCGCATGGGAAGAAGGACAGCACACCGAAGCACTCATACTGAATGCAGACGAGGTAATCAAAAGTCCGGGCATTCCCAACGATGCTCCTATCATACTGAAGCTGAAAGATAAGGGAATCCCCATTATCTCCGAGATAGAATTTGCCGGACGATACACAAAGGCGAAAATGATATGCATCACCGGAAGCAACGGCAAGACCACGACCACCTCGCTCATCTATCATATCTTCAAGAAGGCAGGATTGAATGTGGGACTGGCAGGCAACATCGGGCAGAGCCTGGCATTCCAGGTAGCCGAATGCGATTACGACTATTACGTGATAGAGCTGAGCAGTTTCCAACTGGACAACATGTATAAGTTCCGCGCCAACATAGCCGTATTGATGAACATCACCCCCGACCATCTGGACCGTTATGACCACCAGATGCAGAACTACGTAGATGCCAAATTCCGTATCATACAGAACCAGACTCCGGAAGATGCTTTCATTTTCTGGAATGATGACCCCATTATCCAAAGGGAGCTGCACAAATACGGTATCCACGGGCATTACTATCCCTTTGCCGAAAAGAAGGAAGAAGGAACCGTAGCATATACCGAACAAAACAAAGTATGCTTCACCGAACCCATCGCTTTCAACATGGAGCAAGAAGAACTGGCCCTGACCGGCACACACAATCTGTTCAACTCCATGGCAGCAGGCATTTCGGCCAATGTAGCGGGAATACGCAAAGAATACATCCGCGAAGCATTGGGCGACTTCAAGGGAGTGGAACATCGGTTGGAGAAAGTATGCCGTGTGAAAGGAGTGGACTATATCAACGACTCAAAGGCAACCAATGTGAACTCCTGCTGGTATGCCTTGCAAAGCATGAAAACCAAAACCATCCTCATATTGGGTGGAAAGGATAAGGGAAACGACTATAACGAAATAGCCGATCTGGTGAAAGAGAAATGTACGGGACTTATCTATATGGGACTGCATAACGAGAAGCTGCACGATTTCTTCGATAAGTTCGGTCTGCCGGTAGCCGATGTGCAGAGCATGCAAGACGCCGTAAATGCCGCTTACCGCATGGCGAAGAAAGGCGAAACCGTGTTGTTAAGTCCGTGCTGTGCCAGCTTCGACCTTTTCAAGAGTTACGAGGATCGCGGCGAACAGTTCAAGGAATGTGTTAGAAACCTATAATATATATAAGGTATAATGGACCTGATAAAAGATTTATTCAAGGGCGACAAAGTTGTCTGGATTATCTTCCTGTTTCTTTGTCTGATTTCCATAGTCGAGGTATTCAGTGCGGCCAGCACGCTTACCTATAAGAGCGGAGACCATTGGGGACCCATCACGCAGCACAGCATCATACTGATGGTGGGCGCATGTATCGTGGTGTTGGTACACAACATTCCCTGTAAGTTCTTCCGTGTGCTCCCTTTTTTCCTATGGCCGATATCCTGCATACTGTTGTTAGTTGTCATGGCAACCGGCTTTATCACCGGCGACCGCGTCAACGGTGCAGCCCGTTGGATGACTTTTTTCGGCATCCAGTTCCAGCCTTCCGAGTTGGCTAAGATGGCCGTCATTATCGTAACCGCTTTCATCCTCTCCAAATTTCAGGGAGAGGAGAATGCCACCCCGAAAGCCTTTAAATACATCATGTGGATTACAGGTATCACGTTTATCCTGATAGCTCCGGAGAACGGATCGACGGCTGCTCTTCTGTTTGGTGTGGTTTTCCTGATGATGGTTATCGGACGAGTGCCCTGGAAGCAATTAGGCAAGTTGGTTGCCATTGTGGGCATCACGGTTACGTTCTTCGTCACTGTCGTCATGGTCATACCTACCCAGAAGCTGAACGAAGTTCCCATGATGCACCGCGTAGAGACATGGCAGAACCGTATCAAGGGATTCATGGAAAACAAAGAAGCCGTGCCTGCCGCCAAATACGACATTGACAAGGACGCACAGATAGCCCATGCCAACATAGCCATTGCCACCAGCAACATCATCGGAAAGATGCCCGGCAACAGTGTGCAACGTGATTTCCTGTCGCAGGCATTCTCCGATTTCATCTTTGCCATTGTCATCGAAGAGTTAGGACTGGTGGGTGGAGCTTTCGTGGTAATCCTCTACCTGTGGCTGCTGATACGGGCATACAAGATAGCCAGCCGGTGTGAAAAGACATTCCCGGCATTTCTGGTCATGGGCATAGCCTTGCTATTGGTTTCGCAGGCCATGCTCAACATGATGGTGGCCGTAGGCTTGTTCCCTGTCACCGGCCAGCCATTGCCACTCATCAGCAAGGGAGGTACCTCTACGTTGATTAACTGTGCCTACATCGGCATGATGCTCAGCGTGAGCCGATATGTGGCCGAGCAAGAAGAACAGAAGAATGCCGAACAAAAGGCGCAGGAAGAAGCCGAACTGGCTGCAAAGGCGGAAAGGCATCAGGAGATGGTAAGTGCCATGCAAGAAGCACTGGCCCAACTGCCTGCCGAAGCGAAAGCCGCATCGGACGTTAAAGAAGAATTATAATATAAACCATTCATTTTAAAAGTATTATTTATACTTTTGCAAACGATTGGAGGAAAAGAATGATGGAAGAGAACTTAAGAATTATCATTAGTGGCGGAGGAACCGGAGGACATATATTCCCGGCTGTTTCCATTGCCAATGCTATCAAGGAGCAGCATCCCGAAGCAGAGATTCTGTTCGTTGGAGCCGAAGGCAGGATGGAGATGCAGCGTGTTCCCGCCGCAGGATATGCCATTAAAGGACTACCCGTGGCAGGTTTCGACCGGAAGAACCTGCTGAAAAATATCTCCGTGCTTTATAAGTTGGCAAAGAGCCAATGGAAAGCACGCAAAATCATCAAGGATTTCAAGCCCCACGCAGCAGTGGGCGTAGGAGGATATGCCAGCGGTCCCACTCTCAAAGTGGCAGGCATGATGGGCATACCCACTCTGATACAGGAACAGAACTCTTATGCCGGAGTAACCAACAAGCTATTGGCAAAGAAAGCCTGCAAAATATGCGTGGCATACGATGGCATGGAACGTTTCTTCGAGAAAGAAAAGATTATCCTCACCGGAAACCCGGTACGTCAAGGGCTCCGTAACCACGCCATCAGCCGCGAAGAAGCCATACGCTCCTTCGGACTGGATCCGGACAAAAAGACCATCCTGATAGTAGGGGGTAGCTTAGGGGCACGCACCATCAACCAATGTGTGATGGAGAATCTGGATAAGATTAAGAACTCCGGTGTGCAGTTCATCTGGCAGACCGGGAAAATATATATCAATGAAGCCCGTGCCGCCGTAGCGCAAGCAGGCAAGCTGCCTATGCTATACGTCACCGACTTCATCAGTGACATGGCTGCCGCATACAGCGCAGCCGACCTGGTTATCAGCCGTGCGGGGGCAGGGTCTATCTCTGAATTCTGCCTGTTGCAGAAGCCGGTTATCCTGGTTCCTTCGCCCAACGTGGCCGAAGACCACCAGACTAAGAATGCATTGGCACTTGTCAACAAGAATGCAGCTTTGTATATCAAGGATGCAGCCGCCAAAGAAGCCCTGCTCGACAAAGCCATCGACACGGTCGGACAACCGGAATTATTAAAGAACCTGAGTACAAACATTGCCAAATTAGCTTTCACCGACTCAGCTAATGTAATTGCCCGCGAGGTATATAAGCTGGCAGACAAATACAGAAAAGAAAATGGACGTTAATACATTGACATCGGTTTATTTCATCGGAGCAGGCGGCATCGGCATGAGCGCACTGGTACGCTACTTCTTGTCCAAAGGCAAGAAAGTGGGAGGATATGACCGTACTCCCAGCGAACTGACGGAGAAACTGATAGCCGAAGGAGCCGACATACATTACGAAGAGAATGCGGACTTGATGGGTGAAGACTTCCGTTGTCCGGACAAGACACTGGTTGTCTATACGCCTGCCATCCCCGATACGCACCAAGAGTTAGTTTATTTCCGCGAAAACGGTTTCGAGATACAGAAGCGTTCGCAAGTGTTGGGCATGCTCACCCGTTCGGGCAAGGGGCTGTGTGTGGCGGGCACACACGGGAAGACCACCACTTCTACCATGACTGCTCATCTGCTGCATCAGTCGCACGTGGGATGCAATGCCTTTTTGGGCGGCATCTCCAAGAACTACGGTACCAACCTGCTCTTGTCGGAAAGCAGTGACTACATTGTGATTGAGGCCGATGAGTTCGACCGTTCTTTCCACTGGCTCTCTCCTTATATCTCTGTAATTACGGCCACCGACCCCGACCATCTGGATATATACGGCACAAAGGAAGCCTATTTGGATAGTTTCCGCAAATACACCTCGCTTATCCGTCCGGACGGCGCACTGATTATGCGTAAGGGTATCGAATTGCAGCCGGCCTTGCAGGAAGGCGTGAAACTCTACTCCTATTCCAAAGAAGAAGGAGATTTCCATGCAGAAAACATCCGCATTGGCAACGGAGAAATATACTTCGACTATGTTTCCCCGTTGGGCAACATCCGGGATGTGCAGTTGGGAGTGCCCGTCAGCATCAACATCGAAAACGGCATAGCTGCCATGGCACTGGCACAGATGAGCGGTGTGAGCAACGAAGAGATTAAACGCGGGATGGCAAGTTTCCGGGGAGTGGACCGTCGCTTCGATTTCAAGATAAAGAATGACAAGGTGGTCTTTCTGAGCGACTATGCCCACCATCCGTCTGAGATAAAGCAAAGCATCCTTTCCCTGCGTGCCCTTTATGCCGGCAAGAAGCTGACTGCTGTTTTCCAGCCTCATCTTTACACACGCACGCGCGATTTCTACAAGGAGTTTGCCGAAAGCCTGTCTTTGCTCGATGAGGTTATTCTGACGGACATCTATCCGGCACGCGAGCAGCCTATCCCCGGCGTAACCAGCCGCTTGATATACGACAACTTGCGTCCGGGCATCGAAAAGACACTGTGTCGGAAAGAGGAAGTACCTTCCCTGCTGGCTCAAAAAGACATAGAAGTATTAATCACGTTGGGTGCGGGAGACATAGAAAACTATGTTCCCCAAATTTGCGAAATACTGGATAAGAAATGATAAAGAAAGTTCTCATACTCCTGTTCTTGTTGCTGATAACAACCTACCTCGTCGTAGCCGTTACCGCTTTCAATGGCAAACCTGTTGATCAGGTGTGCAAGGGTATGGAATTGGTTATCAAAGACAGCATTGACCACGGCTTCATCAGCCAGAACGAGATACTGCGCCTGCTGAAAAGCAAGAAGCTCTCTCCCGTAGGCAAAAAGATAGAAGAAATCAATACCCGCCAGCTGGAGGAAGAGCTGGAACAACATCCGTTGATAGAGAATGCAGAATGCTACCGCACACCGGGCGGAAAGATAGGCATTGAGATTACCCAGCGCATCCCTATCCTGAGAGTCATGGCCGAAAACGGAGACAACTATTACATAGACAATAAGGGAAATATCATGCCTATTCCCCACAGTTCGGCACACGTGGTGGTGGCTACAGGATATGTGGACCGTGAATTTGCCACCAAGGAATTATATAAGTTAGGAGTCTTTCTGCAAGAACATCCGTTGTGGAACGCCCAAATTACCCAAATCAATGTCACCCGTTCCAAGGAACTGGAGCTGGTGCCCCGAGTAGGAGAGCACATCATCTTTTTGGGCAAGCCGGGCGACTACGAGGAGAAAATGGAAAGGCTGAAAACATTTTATGAGAAAGGGCTGAACCAGGTAGGCTGGAACAAATACAGCCGAATCAGCCTTGAATTCAATAATCAGATTATTTGTACCAAAAAGGAGAAGTAAGATATGGCAGTAACAGATTTTATAGTAGCAATGGAGTTGGGTTCGTCCAAGATAACCGGCATTGCAGGAAGGAAACATGCAGATGGCAGCATACAGGTGCTGGCCGTCGCCAGCGAAGACTCTTCGGATTTTATCCGCAAAGGAGTGATTTACAATATAGACAAGACCGCCCAGAGCCTTACTTCGATTATCAAGAAACTGGAATCGACACTAAAGGCTTCTATCGGAAAAGTATATGTAGGCATCGGAGGACAATCGCTCCGCACCATACGCAACACGGAAGTCAGACACCTGGAGGAAGAAACCAAAATCTCGCAGGAACTGATAGACTCCCTGATGGACAGCAACCGGGAAGTGCCCATCATAGACCAGGAGATACTGGAAGTGGCACCGCAAGAATACAAGGTAGGCATCAATCTGTTGGCCGACCCCGTAGGTGTGCCCAGCGACCACATTGAAGGACGCTTCCTCAATATCATAGCCCGCAGCAGCGTGAAGCAGAACATCGACAAATGTTTTGAGCAGGCCGGTATCGAGATAGCCGACTACATCATCGCTCCGCTGGCATTGGGCAATGCCGTGCTCAGCAGCAGCGAGAAACGCTCCGGCTGCATGCTCATCGACTTCGGAGCCGACACCACTACCGTATCCGTATATAAGAACAACATACTTCGCCATCTTGCCGTCATCCCATTGGGCGGAAGCAACATCACCAAAGACATTTGCAGCCAGCAGATAGAAGAGGAAGATGCCGAAGAACTGAAGAAAAGATACGGGAACGCATTCCCCGGAAAGCCGGAAGGCGAAGACGAGACTCCCGTTTACTCACTGGATGGGAAATGCAACATCGAAGGCAACCTGCTGGAAGACATCGTAGAGGCACGTGTCAATGAGATACTGGCCAACGTGTGGAACCAGATTGTTCTTTCGGGCTACGAAGACAAGTTGCTGGCCGGAGCTGTTCTCACCGGTGGAGCCGCCAACTTGAAGAACATGGAAAAGGCTTTCACCAACCGCACCAAGATAGAGAAAGTGCGCATGGCATACGAAACCCAATTCAGCCTGCACTACGGACCCGAAATCAAGAAAGACGGTACGCAGAACACTGTCCTTGCCCTGCTAAAGGCAGGAAAAGAAAACTGCTATCGCCCCGAACGACGCAAAGAACCGGTGCCTCCCATTCAAGTACCGCTGTTCGATGAGAATGGAGAAAAGAGTACCACCGACCAGGTAATAGCAGAAGCCAAAGCTAAGGCCGCAGCTGAGAAAGCCGCACGCGAAAAGGAAGAAAAAGACAGAAAGCTGCAAGCCTCTTGCGAAGCTTTGCTGAAACAGGCCGAACAGTTGAAGAAAGAAGAGAAGTATGACGAAGCACTTCAGGTGCTCACCAAAGCCGATGCACTGAATGTGGCCTCCAAGACTTTCGACATCAGGAAACTGGAAAAGGAAATCAAGAAGTTGAAAAAAGGACCGGGATTCTGGTCCAGATTTACCAACAAAGTTTCTTCTCTGACCGATGACCTGCTGAAAGAAGAATAAACAAGTTAATTACATCACCTTAATATATATAGAGAAATTATGTCTGATGAGAATACAATGCCATTCGACTTTCCCACAGAGATGCCGACTATCATCAAAGTCATAGGCGTGGGCGGTGGCGGCGGCAATGCCGTAAATCACATGTACAGAGAAGGCATACACGATGTAACCTTTGTGGTATGTAACACAGATAACCAGGCACTCGCCGAATCGCCCGTGCCTGTCAAGCTACAATTAGGACACGAAGGATTGGGCGCAGGAAACCGTCCCGAACGTGCCCGCGAGGCAGCCGAAGAAAGCATAGAAGACGTGAAGAACATGCTGAACGACGGTTGTAAAATGGTATTCATTACCGCCGGAATGGGTGGAGGTACGGGAACCGGTGCCGCCCCCATCATAGCCAAGACAGCCAAGGACATGGACATCCTGACCGTAGGTATCGTCACCATCCCCTTCCTCTTCGAAGGAAACCGGAAGATTGACCAGGCTCTGGACGGCGTGGAGCAGATGAGCCAGCACGTAGATGCCTTGCTGGTAATCAACAACGAACGCCTGCGCGACATTTACTCCGACTTCAGCGTCATGAATGCCTTCGGCAAGGCGGACGACACCCTGTCCGTTGCCGCCAAGAGCATTGCCGAAATCATTACCATACGCGGAACCATCAACCTCGACTTCAACGACGTGAAGACGGTACTGAAAGACGGCGGTGTGGCCATCATGAGTACCGGCTACGGCAAGGGCGAGAACCGCGTAAGCCAGGCCATCAACGACGCCCTGCACTCTCCGCTGCTGAACAACAACGACATCTTCAACTCCAAGAAGATTCTGTTCAACATTTCCTTCAGCAAGAAGAGCGAACTGATGATGGAAGAAATGAACGAAGTGCACGACTTCATGAGTAAGTTCGGCAAGGACGTGGAAACCAAGTGGGGACTCTACATCGACGAGACGCTGGAAGAACAGGTGAAGTTTACCATACTGGCCACCGGCTTCGGCATCAAAGACGTGCCGGGCATGGACAACGTGTTGAACAAACGCACCATCGAAGAACAGAAGAAGCTGGAAGAGCTGGAAGAAGAAGAACAGCGCAAGGACGAACGCCGAGGCGACTACTACGGCAAGGACACCTTCAAGAACAGCAACAAGAAGAAGCGTCACAACATCTACATCTTCAGTCTGGAAGATTTGGACAACGACGACATCATCAGCATGGTGGAGACCACTCCCACCTACCAGCGCACCAAGACCGTGCTGGAGAGCATCCAGTCCAAGGCCATAGCCGAGGAAGAGGAAGCCTTCCACCACAACGATGCCGAGAACGGAGGAATAACAATTACTTTTTAACAACTAAAATATAATAGAACTATGGATTTATTTGACGTAATCAGCAACGATATCAAGGAGGCCATGAAGGCCAAAGACAAGGTAAAACTGGAAACCCTGCGCAACGTGAAGAAATGCTTCCTGGAAGCCAAGACCGCTCCGGGAGCCAACGACACGCTTACGGATGACGCCGCGCTGAAAATCATGCAGAAGTTAGTGAAGCAAGGCAAAGACTCTGCTTCCGTCTATCAGGGACAAGGCCGTGCCGATCTGGCTGAAGCCGAATTGGCTCAGGTGGCAGTTATCGAAGCTTACCTCCCCAAGCAGATGAGCAACGAAGAACTGGAAGCCGCGCTGAAAGAAATCATTGCCGAAGTAGGTGCCGAAGGTCCGAAAGACATGGGCAAAGTGATGGGAACAGCCACCAAGAAACTGGCCGGCAAAGCAGAAGGACGCGCCATTTCTGCCAAGGTAAAAGAACTGTTGGGATAATTCGGTTCATTTATTTACCGAAGCCGTAGGAGGGTGTGTCAAAACACTAATACTACTATCAAATTGTCATTCTGAGGAACGAAGTGACGAAGAATCTAACGCCGCAAGTGGATGTATTCGAGATCCTTCGCTTCGCTCAGGATGACAGTTTGATAGACTATTTTACTTTTGACACACCTACAAGTTAAATGAATAGCCGTGCTTTATACTAAAGAATGAAACCTTTTTCAGAAAAGTTTCGCGAAACTTTTCCAATTCCTACCTGAAACTTTTTCAAACAAAGAATCATAAACCACTGATAATCAATCAAAATCATTCCGTCCCTTATATATAATATAAATATAAATAAATAAAAAGATAAAATATAAAGAAAATACTTCCTCAGAAAGGAAGTATAAAAGAAAAGTAACGGTTTCTGAGGAGATTTTTGATAGTATCAAACCGATGATTTGATCCTTTAAAAAATAATTTTCACGCCTTAAAAAAATTTTTTGGTGCTTTAAAACCGGAAGGATGACAGTATCAAATCTTCGGCTTTACAGGATGGGGCTTATCCGCCGAACAACTCGCCCAAAACCTCCAACGACTTCAACACCGGGAAGTCGGGCAGATGCAAACGGTAGTAATCGTTGATGACCGTCAGGCAACGGTTACGCTCCACGCGGTTCATGGAGAAAAGATGCATTGTCTCGTAATTCATCCGCATCAGCACATTGATGCGTGCAGCTTCATCGGGTTTCAGGAAGGCACGATGCGGAGGCTGCAAGGGAGTGAAACACGCATTCAGCATATCGAAGAAGCAACCTTCGGCATAATCGTCCGTGTTGGGATAGAGGCCGAGGAAGCGCGAAAGACGCATCAGGAAAACCAAATGGAAGTTGGAGAAACCCTGCTCACATTCATCCAGCCAACGGATGGAATGCTCCAGATAAGCAAACAACGGCTCGTTCTCTGCCTCCTCGCGCAAGGCCCGATAAAGAAATTCGGCCAGAAACATGGCAATGGCCGACTTATAAGGGTCGTAGGGCAGGGTGCGGAAAGGCATGCGCGACTTAGCCTCCTTGATGCGGTGCAGATTGGCCGTGGGGCGATAGTCGGCTTCAAACTCTATCAGAGACAAGGGTTGGAAAAGCACCGCCTTCACCGATGACCGGCGCGAACGAAGGGCAGGCACAAGAAACGAGCCTCTCCCGTTCTCTCGCGTGTAGATATCGACGATGTTCGAAGCATCGTTGTACTTCAACGTGTGCAACACGATTCCTGTTGTCTTCTGCCACATAAATCTTCGCTCTTAATGCTGCAAAAATAAGACTTTTGGACGAAAGATAAATAATTTCTAAAAAAAATATGCCGAATGTTTTGCCAATTCAAAAAGAGTTCATACCTTTGCAACCGCAAAAGAGAAAAACACTCTTCTGTAAGTCAAGCTAAGGTTTGACAACTCATAAAGGCTCGGCCCGTTCGTCTATCGGTTAGGACGCAAGATTTTCATTCTTGAAAGGGGGGTTCGATTCCCCCACGGGCTACAAATAAAAATAATAAAGAACAATATTAAAGATTAGTCGAGATGGCAAATCATAAATCATCATTAAAGAGAATCAGACAAGAAGAGAAGAGAAGACTTCACAACAGATATTATGCAAAGACTATGCGTAATGCTGTTAAAAAACTTCGTATGACTACTGACAAGGCAGAAGCTATTGCTATGTATCCGCGTGTTCAGAAGATTTTGGATAAGTTGGCTAAGACTAACATCATCCATAAGAACAAAGCTGCCAACTTGAAGTCAAAATTGGCTGCACACATCAGCAAGCTCGCATAAATAATGCCTTGAACTGAAAGGAATAAGATAGACCGGATTTACTGAATCCGGTCATTTTTGTTTTATACCTCCGCCTCAATAAAAGTGAGCTATTTTTTTGTTTTTTAGCCCTAAAGCCCCTGTCATATCAGCATTTTTTCGTACCTTTGAAGGCTAATTTAAATAATCGAATTTAAATATGACAGAAGAAGAAAAGATAAACGGCGAAAACAATTACTCCGCCAGTAATATTCAGGTACTGGAAGGTCTGGAAGCCGTGCGCAAACGCCCTGCCATGTATATAGGCGACATCAGCGAAAAAGGTTTGCACCACCTGGTTTATGAGGTGGTGGACAACTCCATCGATGAAGCCTTGGCCGGTTATTGCGACCACATAGAGGTGACCATCAACGAAGACAACTCTATCACTGTGCAAGACAACGGACGAGGCATACCCGTAGATTTCCACGAAAAGGAAAAGAAATCTGCCTTAGAGGTGGTAATGACCGTGTTGCACGCCGGTGGTAAATTCGACAAAGGCTCTTACAAGGTGTCGGGCGGTCTGCACGGAGTGGGCGTATCTTGTGTCAACGCGCTTTCTACGCACATGACGACACAGGTGTTCCGCAACGGCAAAATCTATCAGCAAGAATACTCCTGCGGAAAGCCGCTCTATTCGGTAAAGGAAGTGGGGACATCCAACATCAGCGGAACCAAACAGACTTTCTGGCCGGACGGAAGCATTTTCACCGTGACCGAATATAAATATGACATCCTCCAGGCACGCATGCGCGAGCTGGCCTATCTGAACAAAGGCATACGCATCACGCTGACCGACCGCAGAGAGAAGGAAGAAGACGGCTCGTTCAAGAGCGAGATATTCTATTCGGAAGAGGGCGTGAAGGAGTTTGTACGTTTCCTGAACCGCAACAACGACCCGCTCATCAACGATGTCATCTATCTGAATACCGAAAAGAACGGAACTCCCATAGAATGTGCCATCATGTATAACACAGGCTATCGCGAAAGCCTGCACTCGTATGTCAACAATATCAATACCATAGAAGGCGGTACGCACGAAGCCGGATTCCGCAGCGCACTGACCCGCGTGCTGAAGAAATATGCCGAAGACACCAAAGCACTGGAAAAGGCTAAGGTGGAGATTTCGGGCGAGGACTTCCGCGAAGGACTGATTGCGGTAATCTCCGTGAAGGTGGCAGAGCCGCAGTTTGAAGGACAGACCAAAACCAAATTGGGCAACAGCGAGGTGAGCGGTGCGGTGAACCAGGCAGTGGGCGAAGCACTCAGCTACTATCTGGAAGAACACCCCAAAGAAGCCAAACAGATTGTGGATAAAGTGATACTGGCCGCTACGGCACGTATTGCTGCCCGCAAGGCGCGTGAGTCCGTGCAACGCAAAAGCCCGATGGGCGGCGGCGGATTGCCAGGCAAACTGGCCGACTGCTCCAGCAAGAATCCCGAAGAATGCGAATTGTTCCTCGTGGAGGGTGATTCGGCAGGCGGTTCGGCCAAACAAGGACGCAGCCGCGCCACACAAGCCATCCTGCCCCTGCGCGGTAAGATTCTGAACGTGGAGAAAGCCATGTGGCACAAAGCCTTCGAGAGCGATGAAGTGAACAACATCATCACGGCATTGGGAGTGCGCTTTGGCGTGGACGGAACCGAAGACAGTAAGAAAGCCAACATAGACAAGCTGCGTTACAACAAGGTAATCATCATGACCGATGCCGATGTCGATGGTTCTCACATCGACACCCTTATCATGACCCTGTTCTACCGCTACATGCCCGAAGTGATTGAGGGCGGCCATTTGTACATTGCCAACCCGCCGCTCTATAAGTGCAGCAAAGGCAAAGTCAGCGAATACTGCTACACAGAGGAGGCCCGTCAGGCATTTATCCAGAGATACGGCGAAGGTCAGGAAGCAGGCATCCACACACAGCGATACAAAGGTTTGGGTGAAATGAATCCCGAACAGCTTTGGGAGACTACCATGAATCCTGAAACCCGTATCCTGAAGCAGGTGACTATAGAGAATGCCGCCAATGTGGACTATATCTTCTCCATGCTGATGGGCGATGATGTGGGTCCGCGCCGCGAATTCATCGAGAAAAACGCGACGTATGCCAATATCGACGCGTAATCTTTCTATCATTTTCAATTAATAAATCCATCCTCGCATCTTACAATTCGAGGGAAGAGGCCGGTTCATTTCTGAAACGGCCTCTTTTTTTTTAATTCTTCGGAAATGTCTAAAAAGTAGTACTGATATAGTTTTTTGCCTATCTTCCTCTTCTCTCCATCGCTTTGCGTCTTTCTTC
>JAUNIV010000309.1 GCA_030523385.1 Bacteroidales bacterium
CCCCTCGTCCGTACTGATAACATAATCCCATATTACCAATGGCATCTGTGTTATCCTGCTTAGCTGCTTTTGCCCACCATGCAAAAGCCTTCTGATAATCTTGCTTGTAATGTTCTCCTTTATAATACCATGCACCCACTTGATTTTGTGCACGTGCATCTCCTTGTTCGGCTTTCGCTACAATTTGTTTCAAGCTATCGGTTGCGGCAGTCTGTGCCTGTGATGACAGACTGAAAACGCTGAAAAAAATAATTGATAAAATAAATAACTTCTTCATAATTCGCCTTTCCTTTTAAAATAATTTATTAAACCATCCTTTTAATTTGCTTTTTACATCCCTATTCGAGTTCTCCGTATCTTGAATACTTTGTTTGGAAGTATCCGACTGTGGAATGAAAACCGTATCATTATTTTCCGTTGTGCTTTCATCCTGTAACTCTTCCAACTCATTTCCAGTAACAGAATGGACAGGTATCAGATAAGCCGTATTGTTATCTCTGCTTTGTCGACATATTTCAGCCATCCGCCGTATTTTCTCTTCATCAGAGGTTGTTTCGGCCAAAATGGCTTCCAACTGATTTTCTGATAAAGATTCCAATACTCCATCAGTGCAAAGGAAAAAGTAATCTCCTCCTTGTATATCTGTCAATTGAACCGTAGTAGCCTGTGATTTTTCACTAGACATGTCAGCTATCCCCATGGCTCTTGTTATGATATTACTTCGAGGATGGTTTTTGGCTTGTTCGGGAGTAATGCACCCCGAATGAACCAATTCCTTTACCAATGAATGATCCGCACTCCTATATAGGATGCCACATTCCGGTCGGATTTGATAAATCCGACTGTCACCTATATGAGCAGCAAAGCATCCTCCCTGATGGAACGCCACGAAAGTCAGCGTGGTAGCCATTCCCTCATTCTCTTCCGTAATCATGGAAGACAAGGTACGATAAGCATAACGCAAGACTTCTTCAAAGTGCCGGACAGTAAATTCTTTGTTCCAATCGATTCCTGCTAATGCAAAACTAATCGAATCACATGCTGTACGGCTGGCCACTTCTCCTTTGTTGTTGCCTCCCACTCCATCGCATACCATAAAATAAGGTTGGTAAGAATTGGGAATGTCTTTATCGGGATAACGTGCATCTTCCTGATTTTCTCTTTGCCCCATCTGTGAAAAAGAATAAGGCTGTCCTAATTCGATTCTCATATTAATTTTTGCATTCTTCAAAAATGAAACTGGTTTTCCCTAATCTTATAATGTCCCCGTAATCTAAATACATGCCTTCCCCTTCTGTGAGTTGGGCTTTGTTCAGATAAACAGGATTCTTGGCCCGTAAAACATTCAATTTAAATAAATACCCTTTCTCTGTGCGTTCCATTATTATTTCAACAGACTGACGGCTAATGGTATTATCTCCTTCTATAGATATATCAGAAGAATTTACATCATCTTTCCTGCCTATCAGATTTCTTCCTTCTGACAACTGATGTACAATGTTAGATTTGAACTTCCGCTGTTGTATTAGCCTGGCTTTATGCAATCTAAATTCTTCTCCCATCTTTATTTTGGTAGGAGGTGTCTGAGCAGTGTCTTTCGGTTCATTTTCAGGTTGTACAGGAGCGCTTCCCTGTCCTTGCATTTGAATAGGATGAGCAACCAACTTCAGCCGAATGTCTTTTTTACAATTCGGATTGGGACAAACAATTCGATAGTTACCCGATTTCTCCGGTTTCTTTATTGCAAACACTTGTTTGCAATAAGGGCAAGTAATTTTTACTTTCTCCATATTCATCAGGCCATTGAAGAGGTATCTATTATGTCTTGTTGAATATCATCGCCTATGGTGTTGTTGGCAATATCCATATTATTTAAAGGATCTACCATATCGGTTGCCAACTCTACATCACTCAAAGTAAGCAAATGGTCTCCTACTCCTCCTTCTTCCATATATTCCGAACTCATAATAGGATTTCCAAAATCATCTACACCAATGGCCATTTCGTTTCCGTTAGCATCCAAAATAACATCGAAATCACCATCATTATCTACATCTACCAGATACATATCTCCATCCAATGAATTATGAATGGCGGCAACTGTCACTTCCGAGCCGTCAAGTGTATAGACTTGTTCTACTCCGATAACTTCTTCTACAAAATCAGGAACATCATTATCATTAGGATCAACCAATTCTTCGGCTATAATTTCCCCCTCTTCCGTTTCTGTCCCATGCGTATCAGAAGTAGAAAGAACCGGTTCATTTATGTTAGGCTCTTCTACGTGTATTTCTACTTCTTGCACTCCTTGTCCCTGCGAGGCTGGTTGTACAGGTGTTTGGGTAGTACCCGAGTTTTGATGTTGCACTTCTTCGGTAGACGTCACTTCCAACGTGATTTCTTCTGTATTGTCAGTAACATCATCTTCGTGTATCCGATGATATTCCTCTATACCTGCAGCACCTACCACACTGCCTGCCATCATGGCACCTGCCATTGCTACGCCACGCTTCAATGAAGAAGAATCTTTTCTCGTTTGTTTTTCTTCCCTATCATCACTTTTGTTTATTATTTTAGTTTCGTTCGAACTCATAATTGTGCGTTTTTTAATTATACATAATCATTTGGTTATTGGGCAATTACCACATCGAAATAAGACTGTGGATGTTTTCCTATCAATTGAGGAGTCTGTGTCCCATTGCTCCTCTTCTTTACGTCATTTCTTACGTAATTAAACAATTCGAATACCGTAATCTTATTATCTCTGTTGGCATCGGCTTTTTTCTCTTTCAATGCTTTCAAAAGAGCATTTGTAAAATATCCTTGTCCAACATAATAACCTTCCCAAGAACTTTCTGTATCTTTACATGATGCAAAAAATAATATATTAGCTTTTATTTCTTTCAAAAATGTAGAGGAACTTCCTGCATGGCATACATCAACAAAACAAATCTTTTCTTTAGCTGCCGAATTTTCCAAAATAGGGAATAATTCGGAATATTGAATATTCCTATCATAAGCACAGATACATCCTTTTCCTCCGTGCCCACTGAAAAAGAAGATAATCCTATCTTGTTTTCCAGCCCGATTACAAATAGCACGCAATTTCTCCAATACCCCATCGTGAGTGGCGTATTTACTGGTCAACAAAGTGACATTTTTAGTTTGCGTTTTCATCATCTCACTAAACTCCTTGGCGTCTTTCGTAGTCTGAGATAACGGATTGTTCCCATTCCTGTAATCTGAAACCCCGATCACCAATACATACGTTCGCTGTGCCGACAAAGGCAATATGCAACATATTAATAAGATTAATATCACTGTCCTTTTCATAATTTATCATCTTTTATGCTAAATC
>JAUNIV010000310.1 GCA_030523385.1 Bacteroidales bacterium
ACATTTGTTTATTTTTAATATTGGAATCAGAGAGCCAACTACTGATTCGCATAATATATAATAAGGAAAGACATCGGAAGAATGGCAGACGAACGGATTCATATCATGCGGGTGCTTTATCCGCTTTCATGGCTTTATGGCATAGGGGTAGGGGTGCGCAACTGGCTGTTTGATGCCGGTGTGCTTCGTGAGCATCGGTTTGATGTGCCTGTCATATCCGTGGGGAATCTTACGGTAGGCGGAACAGGCAAGACGCCCCACACGGAATATCTCCTACGGCTGCTGAGCCGGCAATTCCGGGTGGCCGTGTTGAGCCGTGGTTACAAGAGAGCCTCCAAAGGATTCCTGTTAGCAGGGCCGGAGACCGATGTGCGCATGTTGGGCGATGAACCCTTTCAGATGAAGCAGAAGTTTCCGCAAGTTCATGTGGCCGTGGATGCCGACCGTTGTCATGGCATCCGGCAACTTTGTTCGGATGCGGTTTCTCCTGCCACGGAAGTGGTTGTCTTGGACGATGCTTACCAACACCGCTACGTCAAGCCGGGGCTGAATATCCTGCTGGTGAACTACCACCGGATGATAGACCGCGATGCCCTGCTTCCGGCAGGCCGCCTGCGCGAACCGGCAAGCGGGAAAAGACGGGCCGATGTGGTCATCGTGACCAAATGTCCGTCCGGGTTGGATAAGAACGAAGCTGACGGACTGGCTTGCCGATTGGCTCTCTCGCCGCATCAGCCGCTGTATTTCACCACGTTGGTGTATGGCAGACTCCGTCCGCTCTTTGCTTCGGGACAAGGTGAACTGTCTCTGACAGACATCGGTGCAGACAAACACCTGCTGCTGGTCACGGGGATAGCCTCGCCTGCCGGCATGATAAAGGATTTAAGTCCTTACAGCAAGCACATCGTTTCGTTGCCTTTTGCCGACCATCATAGTTTTACATCGGCAGACTTGGAACGCATCAGGCAACGCTTCATGTCGCTGCCTCAAGGGGAACGCATGATAGTCACCACCGAAAAAGACGCCGTCCGGCTGGCTTCTCATCCTTCGCTGGGCGAAGACCTGAAGCCCCACATCTATGTATTGCCCATAGAAGTGTCTTTCCTGTTCGACCAACAAGAATCATTTAACTTAAATATAACCCACTATGTTACAGAAAATTCAAGAAACCGCAGCTTTTCTTAGAGAGAAGATGCACACCTCGCCCGAAACAGCCATCATTCTGGGCACAGGGCTGGGCAGTCTGGTACACGAAATTACCGATAAATATGAAATCAGCTATAAGGACATTCCTAATTTCCCCGTTTCTACCGTAGAAGGACACAGCGGTAAACTGATATTCGGAAAGCTGGGAGAGAAGGACATCATGGCCATGCAAGGACGCTTCCACTTCTACGAGGGCTATTCCATGAAGGAAGTGACGTTCCCCATCCGCGTCATGCGCGAACTGGGCATCAAGACGCTTTTCGTTTCCAATGCAGCGGGTGGTACCAATCCTGATTTTGAGATAGGCGACCTGATGATTATACGCGACCATATCAATTTCTTCCCCGAACACCCGCTTCGCGGAAAGAACATCGACTACGGTCCCCGTTTCCCCGACATGAGCGAGGCTTACTCTGCCGACCTGATAGCAAAAGCACTGGAGATAGCCCGCGAGAAAGGAATCAAAGTGCAGCAAGGAGTATATATCGGCACGCAAGGCCCCACTTTCGAGACGCCATCCGAATATAAGATGTTCCATATCTTGGGAGCCGATGCTGTGGGCATGTCCACTGTCCCCGAAGTGATTGTGGCCAATCATTGCGGCATCCGTGTGTTCGGCGTATCCGTCATTACCGACTTAGGAGTGGAAGGAAAAATTGTGGAAGTGTCGCACGAAGAAGTGCAGAAAGCTGCCGATGAAGCACAGCCCCGTATGACTACCATCATGCGCGAATTGATAAACAGATCTTGACCGTTATGCAGGAAACAAACAGAACAGAAATAGCTACATTGGGTGAGTTCGGGCTCATCAAGCATCTCACCCAAGACATCGAACTGAAGAATCCCGAAACCCTGTACGGCGTAGGCGACGATGCCGCCGTGCTCGACTTCAAGGACAAGGAAGTGCTGGTCACTACAGACTTGCTGATGGAGGGCGTACACTTCGACCTGGTCTATACTCCGCTGAAGCATTTGGGATATAAATCGGCCATGGTGAATTTCTCTGATATTTATGCCATGAACGGCACTCCAAAGCAGATTACGGTCTCTATAGCTCTGTCCAAACGCTTCTGCATAGAAGATTTGGAGCAATTCTACGACGGGTTAAAGTTGGCTTGCAGCCTGCATCAGGTAGATATTGTGGGTGGTGATACCACCTCTTCACTTACGGGACTGGCCATCAGCATTACCTGCATAGGCGAAGTGGATAAAGGTCGCGCAGTCTATCGCAACGGTGCGCACGACACGGACTTGATTTGCGTGAGTGGTGATTTAGGAGCTGCCTACATGGGACTTCAGTTGCTGGAGCGTGAGAAAGCTGTCTTCCAAGGACAAAAGGAAATCAATCCCGACTTCTCCGGCAAGGAATACATCTTGGAACGCCAACTGAAACCGGAAGCACGTAAGGACATCATTGAGAAACTGGCTCGTGCAGGCATACGCCCCACAGCCATGATGGATATTTCTGACGGCCTGTCGTCCGAACTGATGCACATTTGCTCGCAAAGCCACACGGGCTGCCGTCTCTATGAGGAACGTATTCCCATTGATTATCAGACAGCCGTTATGGCCGAAGAGCTGAACATGAATGTCACCACTTGCGCACTGAACGGGGGAGAGGATTACGAATTGTTGTTCACCGTCCCCCTGACAGAGCACGAAAAGGTTTCGGCCATCGAGGGCGTCAAAGTAATCGGCCACATCACCAAACCGGAGTTGGGCTGTGCGCTCGTTACCCGCGACGGACAGGAATTTGAGTTGAAAGCACAAGGATGGAATCCGCTCAAAGAAAAATAAAACCTGCTCTTCAGATTAGGGATAGAATATAAGAATATGCTTGAAAACCAAATGACTGATCAATAGGCCATTTGATTTTCAAGCATATTTCGTGTGAAACAATCACTATGACCATACTAAGAGCTTGTTTCAAATCTCTGAAATCTTTTTCCCTTTTATTTAGCTCGACCGTTCATCGACCGTTGAACGGTCGATGGAGTTATCTTCATTTGCCTTTGAATATATCTTCCTTTACCGTTCAGCGACCGCCGAACGGTGAATGCAAATAAGTTCCTATGTTTAAAATCGGAAGTGACGGATAACATAAGATAGCCCTA
>JAUNIV010000311.1 GCA_030523385.1 Bacteroidales bacterium
ACATTGGCTCTCTGATACAAATCGTTGATGAAACCGTTAGCATAGCGTGCTGCCATGTTAGAGAGGTTGCTCTTTTCGGTCTTGGCATCAAATTCTTCTGCACTGTTTTCCTTGTTATATACCTGCAATACATATACTGCTGCATTTCCCTTGATGGGAGCAGAGAGCTTGTTGGCTTCTGCCTTTTCGGCTACTGCACCCAATACGGGTTCGCTGGCACGGGTTACAGATACGTAAGCCGGAGCAGAGAATGTGATGTGTTTTACGGTGTCGCTCACAGCGTTGGCCATGCCTTTAGCTTGGTCGAAGCTGCTTGCACCCTTCATTTCAGCCATCAGCTTTTCAGCTTTCTTGTCCTTGATGATTTCGCTTCTCAGTATGTCGGCCACCAAGTTGATGTTGCGATAGCCTTCGGGATTGATCTTTTCGAGTGCTACTACCATCAGGTGATCGTTTTCACCGCATTCATACAGTGGAGATACTTCGCCTTCTTTGGCTTCGAACACCCATTTCAGTGCTTCGCGAGTGCCTTTCACGCCGCCTACACGGTGTTCGGAGCTGCGCAGGTCTGTACGTTCCAGCAGGCGATAGCCGCTGTCTTCGGCATTGGCAGTGATTTGTTCGATGGTAGTGTTCTGTGCTACGAACTGGCTGAATTCATTGTATGCCTTGTTGTAGGTTTCCTTGCTGAATTCTACCGGACGCTTCACTACAGCTACTTTATACTTGTCCTTCATGGCCTTCTTGTCCAATACTTGCAGGATGATGTTGGCCTGTCCGATTTGCAGGTTGGTCAGTTCCTTGATGCCTGAGCCAATCAGTGTGTTGATGTACTTGGCATTGTCGGCGTCCAGAGCAGCACCTTCGTAGTTGCGTGCGGTGATCCATGTAGCTTCGCCTGTCTGTCCATATACCTTGGCCACTTCGGCAAAGTCAGCTCCTCCCTTCAGTGCGGTGAAGATGCTGTCGGCCAGCGTAGCAGTCTTGGCTGCGTCTTCGGCATATACCTGAATCTGACGATACTGTATAGAGTCGGGAGCAGTCTGCTTGGCTATAATCTTGAATGCATTGTAGGAGTCATCAGTCTGGTTGTAGTAAGGACCATACACTTCGTTGATGCTTACAGAGTCCAGACGGGCTACAATGTCACTGGGATATACCGTCTTGTTGATGGCTACTTCAGAGTAAGGAACTACAGAGCCTGTAGAGCGGATGAATGTTGCCATATCGGTGGCGGTGGCCAGTGAGTTGGCATATTCCGTAACTTCGTTCAGCACATCTGCGCGGTCTTGCTCAGAGGGAGTGACGGGTATGTCGATGTACTTGATGTTGCGGGTTTCCACTGTCTGACGGAAGGTTTCTTTCCTTTGGTTGTACAGGTCTTTGATTTCACTGTTGGAAACGGTGACGGTAGAGTCGCTGACAGAAGAGTAGGGGATGGCTGCCAGCAGCACGTCGGCCTGTTCGCTGCGTGCCTTGAAAGCATCTTCGGCAGCAATCGGGTTAGACACCAATGACTTGGCTATCAGGTTCTGGTACTTCTCTGCCAATGTGGACTGTATGAGAGTCTTTTCTACAAAGCTCCAGAATGCGCCCATCTTCTGATAATATTCAGCATACTGTGCAGGCAGTTGTGACTTGTTCATGTTGGCATAATCTACGAGGAATTTCTTCAGCATATCCTTGTCGAATGCGCCTGTCTGCGGGTTGCGGAACGGTGTCTGCATGAGCAGCGGGTGGGTTCCTTCATCAATGATGGCCTGTACTTCGGCGTTGCTCACAGTGAGTCCGAGCTTCTTGGCTTCGGCTGCAATGAGCTGGTTGTTTACGTAAGACTGCCATACTTGGTCTTTCACCTGTGTGAGCTGGTCGTCGTTCAGTGCCGATACGCCTTGTGTCAGTTTGATGACTTCTGCGTATTCATCCACCATTTTCTGATACTCTTGTGCCGTAAGTTTTTTCCCATTCACTTCACCTACGTCTTGCTTGCCCTGGTGCGGTTGCAGCACCTTCCATGCGTCTCCCGCAATGAAGGCGAAAAGGGCAAGACCGATTACAATGACCAACAGAGGTCCTTTGCTTCTGATTGTTTGTAATGTTGCCATTTATTTTACTATTTTTGTTTATTGTTTTTTTTACTTTATAAAATGAGCGCACGAAGATACAAAAAATGTGGCTTACAATCTATTTTATTGTGAAAAAAATATGCTATTCGTTCACTTTCAGCTTGACTAACTCTATTTTTGTGGCTGTTACTTTGATAATTTTGAACTCGAAACCGTCTATTGTGATTACTTCGTGTATCTTGGGGAAGCTCTGATACTGGTGCAGGATGAGTCCGCCTATGGTTTGGTATTCGTCGCTTTCGGGCAGGTCGAGCGAGAACATTTCGTTGGCTTTTTCTATCTCGAGCCGTCCCGAAAGGATGTATTCGTTGTCGCCTATGGCTTTGGCTATGTAGGAGGTGGTGTCGTGTTCGTCTTCTATCTCGCCGAATATTTCTTCCACGAGGTCCTCTAATGCCACGATGCCCGATGTGCCTCCGAACTCATCTACCACTACGGCCAATGATTTCTTTTGCTGCATGAAGAGTTTCATGAGTTTATGTGCGCCCATGGTTTCGGGCACGATGGGTAGCTGACGGATGCAGGCGGTCCAGTCCGCAGGGTCGCGGAACATTTCCGAAGAGTGGATGTATCCCACGATGTTGTCTATGTTCTCCCGATAGACAATGATTTTGCTGATGCCGCTTTCGATGAAGCGGGCTTTCAGTTCGTCTATGCCGGTGTCGTAGCCTATGGCCACTATTTCGGTACGCGGCACCATGCAGTCGCGTATCTTGATGTTCGAGAAGTCGAGCGCGTTTTGGAATATCTTCACTTCCGTGTCTATTTCCTGCTGGTTGTCGGCGTCTTGTATGCTGCTTTGTATGAAGTAGTCCAGGTCTATCTTGGTGAATGCTTTTTCGCTGGCTTCCTTGTTGGGTTTGGTGCCTGTGAGGCGTAGCAACAGGTAGGAGAGACTGGATGCGAACTGGCTGACGGGATAGAGCACGACGTAGCAGATGAAAGCAGGGACGGCAAAGAGGTTCAGCGTGAAGTTGGGGTTGATTTTAAACAAAGTCTTGGGCATGAACTCTCCCGTCACCAGGATGATGAGTGTCGAGATGATGGTCTGTATGAGCACGAGCAGGAATTGGTTGTCGATAACTCCTGCCAGCAGTTGTTTCTCGATGAGCTGTGCCATCAATATACCGTAGATGACCAGTGCGATGTTGTTTCCCACCAACATGGTGGAAATAAAGTTATTGGG
>JAUNIV010000312.1 GCA_030523385.1 Bacteroidales bacterium
CGGTGGTGGCCATGTCCAGCGTGTAATAATACGACTGGCTTCCGATGGTATCTACGGCAGTTACTTTTCCTGTCTGACAGGTCGTGGCTTTCTGCGTGGAGTAGGGCAGCAGATAAACAGTCTCACCCACGGAGGCAGGCTGTGAGGCAGGTGTCAGGGGCACGAGCTTCTTGTCGGCTTCGGTGTCAAACTTCACCACGTCATACATGGAGTTGGCTCCCAAAATGCGAAGCACAGGCAGTTCGCGGCTGTCGGCATTGATGACCACGGCACGTTCGGCTCCTTCAAACAGGGTGTAGTCAGACAATGCAGTGCCGTCCGTTCCTATATAAAATCCGTTTCCGGTGTTTTTGATTTTGTTGTCCTTGTCGTAAGTTACGATGGAGAAGACGGCTTTCCGTGCCTTTTCCATCCATTTGGGGGCAACCTGTGCGCGACCGGCTTGTGCAGCCACGCAGCAGCATAGTATCAACAATACTTTCTTCATGATAGGTGTGTTCTTTATTATTTGTCTTGTTCTGCAAATCCACGTTGTTTCACTGCCTCGTAGATGAGGATACCGGCAGCCACCGATACGTTGAGCGATTCAATCTTGCCCATGAGCGGAATCTTGATCCATTCATCGCACAGTGCAAGATGGTCGTAGGGCACTCCGGTGTCTTCGGCTCCCATGATGATGCACACGGGGTCTTTGTATTCGGCCCGCGTGTAGTCGTAATCGCCTTTTTCGGTAGCGGCCACTATCTTGAATCCGCTTTCCTTCAAAAATTTGATGGTAGCCGTAAGGCTTTGCTCCCGGCATACGGGAAGGGTGTGCAACGCACCTGCCGAAGTCTTGATGGCATCGGCATTGACGCTGACGCTGTTGCGGGCAGGGATGATGATGGCATCCACTCCGGCACATTCGCAGGTACGGGCTATGGCACCGAAGTTGCGCACATCGGTAATTCCGTCGAGCATGATGAGCAGCGGATTTTTCCCTTCTTCAAACAGGAAAGGCACAAGCTCTTCCGTCTTCTGGTAGGTAATGGCGGATATGAAGGCGATTACCCCCTGATGGTTCTTACGGGTGATGCGGTTGATGTGTTCCACGGGCACTCGCTGCACGGGTATCATGGTTCCCTTCAGGGCTGCAAACAGCTCTTTGGAAAGTTCGCTCTGTATGTCTTTCTTTACTAAAATCTTGTCTATCTCTTTTCCGGCCTGTATTGCCTCTATGACGGCGCGCACGCCAAATATCATTTCACTCTTTTCTGAATACATGGTCTTTCTTTGGTTTTTATAATGTAATTCCTAATAATTCTCTCGCGTTGTTCATGGCTGCTTCCGTGAGGGTGGCTCCGCTCAGCATGTTGGCTATCTCCCTCACTCTTTCTTCATCGGTCAGCAGGCGGATGTGGCTGTGGGTGCCCGTCTCCGTGTCTTCCTTATATACTTTGTAGTGAGTGGTTCCCCGTGCGGCAATCTGCGGCAGGTGGGTGATGCTGATTACCTGTCGGTTGCAGTTGCCCATCTGTTGCATGATGAGTGCCATCTTTTCGGCAATGGAGCCGGACACTCCCGTGTCTATTTCGTCGAATATGATGGTGGGCAGCTTCACCGCTCCGGCTATCATGGCTTTCAGCGAAAGCATGACGCGGGCTATCTCTCCGCCGGAGGCTACGGAAGCCACATTTTGCAGGGTTCCGTTCTTGTTGGCCGAAAAGAGGAAGGTCACGCTGTCCATGCCTTTGGCATCCGGTTCCTTGCGCGGGGTCAGCTCCACGGCAAAGCGTACATTGGGCATGCCCAACGGCACCAGCATTTCCTGCATGTGCTTTTCCACCTGTGCGGCAGCTTCGGTGCGCATCCGGGTCAGCACGGCAGCCTGCTGCAATACCTGCCGGTACAGTCCGTCTTTTTGGGCGGTGAGTGCTCCGATCCGGTCGTCGAACGAAGTGATGGCATTCAGCTTTTCCCTGTATCCGTCCGTGATGGCTATCAGCTCTTCCACCGTCTGCACGTGATGCTTCTGCTGGAGGGAGTAAATCAGGTTCAGCCGTTCGTTGATGAAGTCCAGCCTGGCAGGGTCGAAGTCCACTTCCTCCTGTGCGTTGGCTATCTCGTGCGACAGTTCCTTGAGGTCTATGTAGCAGCTTTCCAACCGTTCGGCCCATTCTTGTGCGGCGGCATACACCCGTGTCATGCTTTGCAGGGTTTGTCTGCATTCCTTCAGTGCAGACAGGGTGCTGCTTTCGTCCGACGAGATGATTTGGTCCACCTTGTAGAGTCCGGCTTTGATGTCTTCGGCATGGCTCAGTGTCTGTGCCTCCTGCTCCAGTTCCGCCTGTTCGCCTTCGCGTAGCGAGGCATCTTCCAGTTGCTCCAGTTGGAAGCGGATGTAGTCCTCGTCCTTGCGGCTTTGTTCGGCCTGTGCGGTGAAGTCCTCCAGTTGCTTGCATACGCGACGATAGTCGGAGAACAGCTTTTGGTAAGTGTCCGTTTCCTGTCCGTCTTGTGCCAGAATGTCGAGGATGTTCAGTTGGAATCCCTCCGTATTGAGTAGCAGGTTCTGATGCTGGCTGTGCACATCTATCAGCTTTTCGCCCAACTCCTTCATTTGTGCCAATGAAGCAGGCGTATCGTTGATGAATGCCCGGCTCTTGCCCGAAGCATAGAGTTCGCGCCGGAGGATGCACTCATCGGGGTCATACTCCAAATCGAGCTTCCGGAAGAATTCTTCCATCCGGCAGGCAGAGATGTTGAACCGGGCTTCTACGATACACTTGCCCGCTCCTTTCTTGATAGCCTTGCTGTCGGCACGTTGGCCCAACAACAATCCGATGGCACCCAAAATGATGGACTTTCCCGCTCCCGTTTCTCCGGTAATGACGGAGAATCCGGAAGTGAAACTGATGTCCAGCGTGTCAATCAGTGCGTAATTCTGTATGTAAATAGATTGCAGCATAACGGTGAAAGTTTATGGCCATTCCCTGACTAAGCGGTCGATGATGTCACGCGCCACTTCCCGTTTGTCTTTCAGGGGATAGGGGGTGACACTCCGGGAGTCGATGATGGTAATCTTGTTGGTATCGCAACGGAATCCTGCTCCCTTGTCGTTGAGCGAGTTGAGCACGATGAAGTCGAAATTCTTCCGCTTCATCTTGTCTTGTGCATGCTGCTCCTCGTCGTTGGTCTCCAGTGCAAACCCTACCAACTTCTGGTTTTCTTTCTTGATGCGTCCCAAAGCAGCGGCAATGTCTTGCGTGGGCACAAGGCGTAGCAGGAGGTCGTCTTTCTCCCTTTTGATTTTCTGTCCGGCCAC
>JAUNIV010000313.1 GCA_030523385.1 Bacteroidales bacterium
ATTTTGTTGCCCAGGAACTTATAAAACAATTATCAATTATGTTGCGGAATTAAGGTTTGTTTCTCCTTATATGAGCAAATAATACGGCAAAAAAAGAATATTATATGTCGCATTTTAACAGATGGCATTCTGCAAATGTTCCGTTTGCTTATGCTAAGTGGGTGTGTTATGAGTATGAAAATGAGCCGGTTAGAAATCAGTGGATAAAATAGCCATATCCTGTGAGATAACATTCTTGTTCCCTGTAAAATTGATAAATCAACCGGAAAAGTTTAATTCATCTCCCTGACGATATTCTTTCGCGCGGTCATTATAGACGGCGACGAGCCGGAGGGAATCATGTCGAGTGCCATCGTCAGTTCGTTGAGCAGCTCCGCATGATGACGGCACATCGTGTATGCCAGTTTCATGCACAGCACCCTTATGCCGGCCGGCTCCGCATTGGCGAGCATACGGTCGAGACAGAAATCGAGGAAGTCGGTACGGATGTCTTCCGCCCCATATTCCTGACGGTTGAGGAGCGTGAGCAGAAGTCTCCGCGACGTGGCGTCGGTCACGGTCATGGCGAGGTCAGTCATCTCGTCACGCTTCCGGTACAGCCATTCGTTCTCGGTCAGTGTGAAATGTGTCAGCACCCACAGCGCGTTGTTGGCCACCCTCCTGTCTTCATCGAATATCAGCGAATAGAGTTTCTCCTTGTTGCCGTTGTTGGCGCGTCCCTGCGTGAGATAGCAAAGTTCGTATATGTCATCTTCCTTGATGCGGCCAGCTAACCGTTTCCTTACATCACGCAGGTTCATACTCTGTTTCTCAGGCTCTATATCCAGGAATATTTCCTTGAAAATGTCTTCCATATTCTATATGGTCAAATTATTAATCTCTTTCTGCAACACATCCAAGAAGCGGGCGGCGTGTGCCCCGTCCATCTGCGTGTGGTGGAACTGGAACGAAACGGTCAGTGTCGTCTTCAGCCAATGGCGTTTGTATCTGCCCCAGATGAGAAACGGATTGTTGAAGATGCCGCTATACATACCGACAGCCCCGTCTATGTCGTATTGAGCCAGGGCCGAGGTGCCTATGACCATGCTTTCCGGCAGGTCGTGGTTGGCGCAAGTCTCGCTCACCTGTCTTGTGAGCCGCAGATAATCTTTATTGAAAGTCTCCAAATCGGTCGAGAAAGGCAAGTCACACGAACTGACCTCCCCGTCCTTGTTGGTGACAATGGTGTTTACGGCGATACTGTCGTATTGCATCAGCTTGCCTGCCACGGGCAGCATATAGAACTCCTTTATGCCGCTCGCCGCCCTGCCGATGCAGTAGCACATCAGCATATTGAACTTCAGTCCCGTCCTCCGGCTGACTTTCGCAAGGCGCGTCACATTCAGAGTCTTGAACAGCGTCACCATCGGCATCGGAGCCTTCATCCACATCTCGAATGCGTATGCACGTGCCGTATCTTTCGGATTCACTTCTCTCATGGCCTGTTTGTTGGAATATGTCAGGGTCATGTCTTTATTTTCAGAGCGCGAAGTTACGGAATTAATTCCGGATAAGTACTTATTTTCGTCTGCTTTTAATACTTTTGTAATCGGATTGGGGAAATTCCCTTTTCAAAACAAAAATATTTGAGATGAAGAATGAAGTATTATTCCTCCTGTTCGACCGCTATGCCGACCATGAGTCGGTGTTCGTCACGGCGGGCATCAACTGCGAGGAGACGCAAATGAGAGAGAATCCGAAGTACGTTGTCAAGACCGTGGCTCCCGACTTGCAGCCTGTCTGCTCCTGCGGCGGTTTCCACACCGTGCCGGACTACTCGATAGACACAATGCCCACGGACTATGCCGCGCTTATTCTGATAGGCGGCTATGGATGGTTGGACGAGCGCATGGCCGATAGGGTTGTGCCGATTGTAAAGGATGCCATAGACAAGGGGCGCATCGTGGGTGCCATCTGCAACGCCGCTTCGTTTCTTGCCAAGCATGGTTTTCTGAATGATGTGAAGCATACGGGAAACGGACTGGAGCAACTGCGGCTTTGGGGCGGCGACAACTACCGCAACGAAGCGGGTTACATCAACTCGCAGGCCGTGTGCGATGGCCGCATCGTTACGGCAAACGGTACGGGTGCTTTGGAGTTTGCCAAGGAACTGCTGCTGTTATTGGAGGTAGATACGCCCGAATGGATTGAGCGGTTCTACCAGTTCAACAAGTTGGGGTTCGTGGAGATGATGAGGATGATGCGGCAAGGATAAACGTTGCGAGATAACACGAAACTTTTTACCTACATAACAATTATGGAATAATGGCAACCACGACTGATTTTATTGATTTTGTCTGCTCGCAGATAGCCGCGGCAGGCGAGGTACGTTCACGCAAGATGTTTGGCGACTACGTGGTTTATCTTGACGAGAAGCCCGTGATTACGGTGTGCGACGGCATCTGCTATGTGAAGAAGCTCCCGGCGATAGATGCGATGATGCGCGATGCAGAGTGCGGCTTTCCTTACGAAGGGGCAAGGGAGCATTACATCCTCGACATTGCGCACGGCGACCATGCCATGAGGGTGGTGAGAGCAGTCTGGGAGTCAGTGCCTTTCCCGAAGAAAAGGAACAGAAAGGGAGGAACAGAATAATAATAGGTATATCCTCTATTGCCTTATTTTTTTCGCATACGCAACAAAATATTGAATTGTGTGATTTTTGTTGCGTATGCGAAAAAAAAAGCATCGGCGATATTCTATTGCGGACAGTTCCCGAAAAAATGATTCTCACTCCCTGTACTCCGTAGGGTTCATGCCAAGGTTGCGCTGCACGTAGCGGCTGAAATAGGCGGGCGAGGAGAAGCCGAACATATCCGAGATGCGGACGAACGTGAGCGACTTGTCTTTCAAGAGACGGGCAATGTCGAGGGCGACATTGCCGCTCACCTTCTTCGGCACCTCGTAAGGATACTTGGTCGTGAGGTTGCGGCGGAAAGCTCAGGTCATTGTGCAATATACCGGCTATACTGCCCCCTACGACTGCGCCGGCACATACAGAAGGGCTTTTCCGTCATCCCCGTGACACCCAATCCCCGACTTGCATCAAAGAGAACATCCAGATATTCGGCCTCACCCTGGCCGACTAAGGGATGCAGGCCATGTGCTCGCTCAACAAGGAACAGCGGTTCTTCAACGCCACCTTATAGCAGGCCGAGCGGTTCGGGAGTACACCGATGAAAGACTGACGTATTATAATAAACAATCCGTTGGCGGAATTAAGTAAGAGATGGAATCGCAAAGTCTGTCTTACAAGGCTTTTG
>JAUNIV010000314.1 GCA_030523385.1 Bacteroidales bacterium
AAATCACGCTCGACGTAGAGAGCCGCAGCCACAACTTCCTGATAGCCATAGACGGGCGCAGCGAAACATGCCGCGAAGGCAGCCGCCTGAGCATACGCAAGGCTGATTATCAAATTAAAGTGGTGAAACGCAACAATCACATCTTTTTCAGTACGCTGAGGGATAAGATGATGTGGGGTGCCGATGGGAGGGGATAAAAACAGCATAAGATACCGCTTGAGATTTCACGGTATCTTATGCTGTTTTTTAAGGCATCAAAAAAATTTTTTAAAGGATCAAATCTTTTTTTTAATGCACCAAATCTGTCATTTGATACCGTCAAAATAAAAACCTACCTCACAGCTACATAGCCACTTTCCTTCACAACAGCCTGTCCTCCCGTAGTAGTCAGGAACTCGAATACCTTGTAGGCCATAGATGCTTTGTCTATGTCGGAACGAACGGCGGCATACACTTCGCTAATGTAAGGATAAGAGCCATTCTCGATGTTTTCCTTAGTCATCGGCACACCGTCCACACCTATCGCTTTGGTACTTCCATTATCTACTATGACATTATAATAATAGAAAGGCGTGAAAGCTATGCCTGTATAGTCATCTTCAAGCTGATAATAAGGAGACATCATTACCTGTCCTACCTGCATTTCGGGAAAATCCTTGATTTCCAACCCTTCCATGACCATTGTTTCAAACTTCTCCTGACTGCCGGAATTCCTATTCCGGACATAAGGTGTGATACGGGCATCCTCGCCACCCACTTCATTCCAATTGACTATATCTCCCGTATATATTCCCTGTATCTGCGATATGGTAAGATTGTTCACGGCATTTCCGGGATTTACCATAAAAGCCAAAGCATCCTTAGCTATCGGTTTCTCGATTAGCGTTACTCCCTGCTCTTCCGCATAGATTTTTTCATCGCGCGAGATACTTCTTGCGGTTAAAATCAGCTCAACCTTATCATCAATAAGATTGACGAAAGACTGGTGGGTATTAGAATACAACATACACGCTGTACTCAAATGGTGTTGTTCTTCCACTGTACACGAAAAATTGGGAATAATAACTTTTATATCCGCTTCGGGGTCTTGCGTAAACGGCCTTCTCGCCCATTCGTAATCAAAGCCCAATAATTTGCACATCAGTATCAGTCTTAGCGGCGTCGTAGAATCGGAGCCGTCTATGACAGGGAAATTCGCAACAGTCAATCCCTCTATTCCGATTTCATAATCTACCGGTTCGTCTTCCGTCTTGCATGAAGCGAACAACACTAAGAAACAAAATGCCCAAACGCCTGTAATTCTTATCTTTCCCATATTCAACATCAATCAAAAATGATGTGCCGCAAATCCTGTTCCCTTAAAACAAGAACCGGATTACGTCATTCATATTAGCCCAAATAAGCAAGGCAAAAAGCAGGAACATACCCACCACCTGCGCGCGTTCCATGAACTTGTCGCTCGGCTTGCGGCGGGCAATGATTTCATAGAGCAGGAACAACACGTGTCCGCCGTCCAGTGCCGGGATGGGCAGAATGTTCATAAAGGCCAGCATGATGGAGAGGAAAGCTGTCATTTCCCAAAAGCGATGCCAATCCCATACCTTCGGGAAGATGCTGCCTATGGTGCCGAAACCGCCCACACTCTTTGCGCCTTCCTTCGTAAACACATACTTCAAGTCGTTCACATATCCCTTCAAGGTGTTCACTCCCAACCGGACACCGGCAGGGAAGGACTCAAAGAAGCCATACTGTCGCTTCGTCACCTTGTAACTGAGCGGCATGGCTATGGCTCCCACCTTAAAGAGTGAATCGGTACGCACCGCAACCGTGTCTTTCACACCGTCACGCGAGTAAACCATCTGCATGGAGGCGTCTTTATCTCCGGTCTCTTGCGCATTGGACTGTATGCGAGCCAACGTATTCACCAAATCATTCCATGAGTTCAGCGGTGTATCATCAATGGCCAACAGCTTATCGCCTTTTTGGATGCCTGCACGCGCCAGTCCGCCACCCGGAATCACGGAATCCACTACATTGGGGACTAATGTTTCTACAAACATGGGGTCTTCCTTTGCCATCTCCAGCAAGCTGATTTCGGGCATATAGACTTCTGTTTCCTTGCCCTGACGAAGCACCGTCACCGTGCGTGCTTCGGATATGTCGCGAAGCATATCCATGCTGAAACGCTCCAAAGGTTTCTCATCGGCACGGAGCAGGATGTCGCCGTCGCGGAATCCTATCTCTTGAGCACGCTCGTTGAACTTCATTCCGTGGGTCATGTCTTGCAGGGAGACGTAAGAATCGCCCCATGCAAACAGAATCATGGAGTAGATGAACAGGGCCAGCAGGAAGTTCATCACCACGCCGCCCACCATGATGAGCAGGCGCTGCCACGCCGGTTTGGCACGGAACTCCCACGGCTGCACGGGCTGTTTCATCTGTTCGGTGTCCATCGACTCGTCTATCATGCCTGCTATCTTGACATAGCCGCCCAATGGCACCCATCCGATACCATACTCCGTGTCGCTCTTCTTAGGCTTGAACTTGAACAGCGCAAACCACGGGTCGAAAAAGATATAGAACTTCTCTACTTTTACTTTAAAAAGACGCGAGAAAAGAAAATGTCCTCCTTCGTGGATAATGACCAGCAACGAGAGGCTCATTATCACCTGAAGGGCACGAATCAAAAATGTTTCCATTTATCTATCTACAATTTAACAATTTACTTAATTACAACAAATCGGCTGCCACGCGGCGTGCTTCGGCATCGGTAGCCACATAGTCCTCGTAGGCAGGTGTTTTGATATAGGCCACCTTACCCATGGTCTGTTCTATGACGTCGCTCATCCGCAAGAAGGAGATGCGGTCTTGCAAGAAGGCAGCTACTACCACCTCGTTGGCAGCATTGACAATGCACGGCATGTTGCCTCCCCGGTGCAGGGCTTCGTAAGCCAATGCCAAATTGCGGAAGCGCCGGGTGTCGGGCTGCTCGAAGGTAAGGTCGGTCACACGCGAAAAGTCTAACCGCTCGAAAGAGGACTTCACGCGCTGCGGATAAGAGAAGGCATACTGTATGGGCAGACGCATGTCGGGCATGCCCAACTGCGCCTTCACGGCACCGTCCTCAAACTGCACCATGGAGTGAATGACCGACTGCGGATGTACCACGACTTCTATCTGGTCGGGACGCACCCCGAAGAGCCATTTCGCCTCGATGACTTCAAATCCCTTGTTCATCATCGTGGCAGAGTCGATGGTGATTTTGGCTCCCATCTGCCAGTTGGGATGTTTCAGTGCCTGTG
>JAUNIV010000315.1 GCA_030523385.1 Bacteroidales bacterium
CCTGTTCCTTGCTCCGGGCGCTCTGGAAAATGGGAACTTTGCCGGATATACTGCATACAATACTCAAAAACCGGAAGCTATGTCAGAGATCGCTTTGGCTAATGTGGAGGCGTTGGCCAATGTTGAGAATGGATCAGATGATGGAACGTGCTATAACTCGATTACGACAAAGAGCGGCAGTAAAGTTCGTTATTGCGGTAACTGTCAGTATGTGGATAATTCAGGACCTGCTACATTTTCTGGTACTGGTAAATGTGGGGTTTAATTAGTTGTTAAGAAAAACGGAGTTCTATTATTATTTAGGACTCCGTTATTGGGTAATCTTTTAATAAATATAAAAATGAAGAATGTAGTTATATTTGTATTATTGTTGGTTTTGATGGTTGGGTGTTCCTCTCCTTCTTCTCCTTCGGCTGACTATATGATATTGGAGGATGTTCAATATGTGAAGGATTTTCCTCATACGTATTCCCTAACCGGGAAAGAACCAGTGGATTTAGATGTGATAGGTATGCAGAGTTTCCGGATTTTCGATTCTTTGTTGATAATTTCCACGACTGATAAGGATGGTTTGTGGTCGTTCTTTTCTTTAGAGGATAACCGCTATTTAGGCAAGCTTATCAGAAAAGGCAACGGTCCCAATGAATTTGTGCAATCTCCTTTTGTTTCTAATGCATTTTTTTGGAAGAAAGATTCGTTGTTGTTTGCTGATATATATGATTTTCAGAAAGGTGCCATGTATAAACTGAACGTGGGCGAGTCGTTGCGGAAGGGCAATGCGTGCATGTCTGAATATTCAGTATCTCTCCCTCCTTTTCTGTTCAATTATGCTATGCTGGACAGTGTTTCCTACTTCATCCGTGAAATAGATAATGCTGAGACTCAGCAGACCCGCAGCCTCTTCATCAACGGGGTAAAGGAAGTCCCTCACAATGCGGCATTATTGAACCGATCCATGATTCAACGTGGTGAGGATTTTAATATCCTTTCAGTATTGATGAAGTGTAACCGTGAAAAACGTCTGATAGTGGAAGCTCCCATTACGTTGAATTACCTGAATCTGTATTCGGCCGAGGGGGATTGGGGTAAGACTATCTGTGTGGATGATAAGGTTGATAACATCTCCCGTATACAGGAACGCTCCAGGCCGGATCGTTATTACACTTATGGAGATTTGTGTGTATATTCGGATTTTTGGGCTGCCCTTTATATAAACGAGGATAATATGACTTATCAGATGGGTCGCAAGAAGTTACCTGTCATTCAAGTGTTTGATTGGGAAGGGAACCCGATGGCAGAATTGAAGCTGCCTGCCTTTGCCACCTCTTTTGATATTGACTTGCAGCATGGTTATCTTTATACGCTTGATTTGGAAACGGATGAATTTTGCCGATATGGTGTCCGGAATATATTGCAGGATATAAAAGGTAATTAGATTGCGGAATATAGGAATGGGGACACTTTTTTATGGAATTGTTATGTGGACTATATTCCTTTCAAATCTAATCTGTGATTATTCTGTTATTGAATATTGATTATAACATATAGTAAGATGAAAGAGATTGTACATAAGTTATGGGGTTGTTTGTTATTTTTGTGTTGTTCTTGTTCTTCTTTTTTTTCATCTGAACAAGCCACTCAATTGGAACTTGCCTTGCAGTGTTCAGGCAGAAATCGTTCCGAACTTGAGAAAGTCCTTCATCATTATGCTCAAGATTCCTTGAAATTGGAGGCGGCTAAATTTTTGATACGGAATATGCCTTACCATGGTTATCATGAAGGGGAGGAATTATCTAAGTATTATCGCTATTTTGAGTTGTATTCCGATGGGAAGCATGATCCCCGTCAGTTGGCAGATTCCTTGAAGGAAGCGGATGGGGATTTTTACATGTCTTGCCTATCATACAGACAGGATGTGGAGACTGTCGATTCCGCTCTGTTAGTGGACAATATAGACTGGGCATTCAAGGTGTGGCACGAACAGCCTTGGGGGAAACATGTCTGTTTTGAAGATTTTTGTGAGTTTGTTCTTCCTTATCGGATAGGCGATGAGCTTCCCGTTAAATGGCGTGAGAGATTGTACAAAGAATATAATCCGTTGCTTGATAGTATTCGTACTCTACCCGGTGCAGAAGATCCTCTCTTGGCGGCTCAAGTATTGATGGATGAGTGGCAGAAGATACCCTTTCACTTGACTTTGCTTTTTCCTTCCGGACCTCAGCTTGGCCCGAATGCGGCGATGTGGAGAACTGGTTCTTGCCGTGAGTTTGCGGACGGTGTTGTTTACATGCTTCGTTCGGTGGGTATTCCTTGTGGTACGGATCAAGTGTTACTTAGAGGAGATAATAATGAATCTCACTTTTGGCCTTTTGTGCTTGATAAGGACAGGCATGTATATGCAGCTGAACCAGTGCCTTGGACTGAGTCCGAAAAAATGGGTATTGTGATGTCCAAAGTACATCGGAATACATTTGGGGTGAATCGGGAATGGCAAGAACAGTTTAAGAAGGTACAGACCGTTTATCCTTCTTTTCGTAATGCCTGTTTGCGTGATGTAACTCTTTCTTATGCTGATAGCATGGTATGCCGGGTTACGGTTTCTGCGAGTGAATTGTTTGGCCATGTACAAAGAAATGAGCCGGTTTATCTATGCTTGTCTTCACGTTTGCAATGGATTCCTGTGGATTTTTCTTTCATGGGAAATGATGAGGTAAGCTTTGATCGGGTAAATAGTGGCAATGTATGTGTGCTGGCTACTTGGGACGGAAAATCTCTACATATACAGTGTGATCCTTTTGTTGTAGAGAATCAGACGGGCTGTTTGCGTTTTTTTCATCCGGAAGCAAAGAAAGAAGATGTATGTATATATGCTAAATTCAATGTGTCTGAGGGATTTGGTGACTTTTCTTACCGTATGGCTGGCGGTGTGGTGGAGGGGAGTAACCGTTCTGATTTTGTTGATGCAGACACGCTTCATTTTATAAAGGAAGCTCCGAAGAGATTGTTTACTCGGGTAAGGTCGGCTTCTGACCGTCCATATCGTTATGTGCGTTACCGGGGGGCTGATAGCTGTTATTGCAATATCTCTGAATTGGTTCTTTATGAGGCCGGCAATGATTCGTTACCTTTGCGTGGGCGTGTGATTGGTACACCTGGTTGTTGGCAGAATGATGGCTCTCATGAATATACGAATGTGTTTGACGGAAGTCCCTATACATCTTTTGATTACAAAGAAGCTTCCGGTGGTTGGGCCGGCATGGATTTGGGCAAGCCATGTCCGATAGGCATGATTGAG
>JAUNIV010000316.1 GCA_030523385.1 Bacteroidales bacterium
ATCTTGGCTTTTGTCGCATCCGACAGTTCTCTAAATTGTCTCATATTCGTACTTTTCATAGTTTAATTATTTATTCTTTTATATATAAATATACCGTAGTTTGAAAAGTTTATCAAGTTCAGTAAGTTATATCTGAAAAAATTTTGGAGGGAATTTTTCAATACACGGCAAACGGTTCGTTCCTATATAGCTTACCATTATTAAGTATATTGAGTGGCAGGATACGTAAGTGAACACCTTACCTAACAGCAAGATAAGGAACGAAAAACAAGAAAAATGATACTGAAAGTTTATTCCTAACAATATAGATATGCTATGTAGACTATTCTCTATCAGCATACCAATCAATAAATTCTATTATCTTTGAAAAATCATCGAGAAAAGTTCGATAATCAGGCACTAAAGCGCACGTTTTTTTACATGTATGTTTTTTATAAGGCTTCCGAAGTCAATAAGGCTTTCGGAAGCCTTTGTTTTTCCTGCCCCTGTTCTTAGGGACAATGAATTCCAACTTACATCTTCATGGGGAAACGGGTATAGATCTCACTGATAGCGATGCCCGGATTGAGCATCAGGACACGCACTTTCACGCAGCCGTCTTCCTTAGCTATATGTGCCACCGAAGCATCATTGTAGCCTTGCAGGACCGTATTGTTCCATTTGCCTTCCGTGGCCACAGTCTTCAGAGAAGTTACAACAGGCTCTCCGCCGTCCACACTTACAGCGACCTTCAACGAACCTCCGCTATGGATGGGAAACGAAGGAACGCAACGGATTTCGATGGTATTCTGACCTGCCCTGACGGGTACGGAGTATTCCACATAAGGAGCTTTGGCATAATCACAGGAATAATCATTGTAATCCATCGGCCAAACCGTGACACTGCTTTTGCCGATACCAAGACCGCGAAATTCCTTGATGCTGCCTTTCGATGCCACATAATCAGCTGCTGCCACAGTAGAAAACTCTTCCTCAAACAATGGTGTCAGATAGGGAGATATACTTGACGCAGTGGCCGTCTCGGGCATAAAGAATTGGGGCTGTTTGCGAGGTTTGCTATCCATGATGCCATCCCACTTGCCATTGGCAATACCGATATTATATTTTTCTGTGATATGCTCAATCATACGATAAGCCTCATGAGCCTCTGCTGCATAAGCGAGAGCCTTTTCGCGATGGCCTGCATGGGACAGGCTGCGGCTTTGCTTAGCACGGAAAGTCATAAGATTCATGTAGTAAGCTCCCTTCACCGGATACTCAATCAATTCGAAATAAGCATCCCGCAAACGCGAAGGAACAGATTCAGACAAGGCTTCTACCTTATTGACAAGATTCGTATAACGGTCAATACGATCATTCATCTCCGCATTATTGTAGCCTACGCCAAAGACATGTTCAGGCTTACCGGCCGCACCAAGTTCATAATATTCGAGCTTTATTCCCGATATGGCATCGGCCATGGCCTCACCAAAAGTCTTGGCCGCCCAATGGCGGTTGTATTCATAAGCCTTCTGCGGTTGCCATGCATTCACGTCCCAAGCCAAATCCATGCAAAACTCAAGTTCCGCCTCGGCAGGCTTGATGTCGCCGACATTGATAACCCAAAGGTCGCGGATGCCGTTCTCATAGCCTTTCACCAGCTCATAGCTGATAAGGGAAGGCGAAGTGGAACAGAGCCATAGGTAATCGGCCGGCGTGCCCCAGTAAGAAAGATGATAATACACGCCATGACCGCCCGAACGCTTCTGTTCGGACATAGTGGGCAACTGACGGACATATCCGTGGTTGTCGTCCACCCAAGTGAGAATCACATCCTCGGGCACTTCCAGACCGGCGTTATAAGCCTCAAGCACCTCCTTATAGGGAATGAATATCTGAGGAACCGTAGTCGGGTCGGCAATGTGTTTCTTGATAAGCGAACGCTGGAAGGCTATGATTTCGGTAAGTCCCCGCACCTTGTCTTGGGTGGATGGATAACCACTGATGCCCCAGTCATGGACTCCACGCATACCGAGAGTGTACATGACAGAAAAGCCTTTGCTTTCCTCCACACGTTCTTCCCAATAGCGCTGAATCTTCTCTTTATTGGTCACATAGTTCCAGTTTTCGTTGGTGCCGGAGTTGTTGTCATAGCGTCGCCACTCCCATTCGTTATCCCGAAGCATCTGCTCACAGTGGCTCGACCCTAAAGCAATATCATATTTTTTAGCAACCGGCAGGTTATCCTTATTGTCCCAAAATGCCTGCGAACAAAGATGCATGGCCGGCCAAAGCACATTGGCACGAAGCCGGAGCAGAAGTTCCATTACTTTGGCATACGTGTTGGGACCGATGTTATTATATCGGGAATCTATGTTTTTAGCCGCCCAAGGAGTAAGTCCCCAATCCTCGTCATTAATGAAAATGCCACGGAACTTTACAGAAGGCTCGCCGACGATAGTCTTGCCGGCAGTGGCATAAAGGGCATCGCGCTCCTGAGGAAGCACATCCGCCCACCACACATAAGGAGATACACCCATCAGGCGTGACAGTTCAAAGAGGGCATAAGCTGTTCCGCGCGGCGTACTGCCATAGGCAACCAGTGCCCGACTGACTTCTTTGGTCGGATTATTGACAACGGCAAGCCCGTAAGCCTCCCATTTGCCTGCCACCCCGGAGACATCAATCTTACCGGCGGCAACCAATGTGTCAACCAGCGACGACCGTCCGAGCGTACCCGCAATGATGGGACATTTTACACCCTTGAGCGTATTCGTCAATTTGAGAGACTTCCCGGTAATCAGCCGGATGTCATCACTTACAGCCTGAGCGGCAGTAGCCACCACCTCAGCATCAGAGGCATCAAAGACAATTGTAGCCATACTTCCATCAACGGCTACAATGGGGAATGCTCCACCCTGAGCCACAGGAACGACTTTGACAGGACCGGCAGACACGGTAGCACAAGCTAAAAATCCGGCTAATGCTACCAACTGTACTTGTTTTAGAATTTTCATCACTATATATTGTTGTCAGTTAAATTTTGTTCCATAAATGATTTACCTGACAAAGATAGCAATCACCCGTAACTAAACATGCAACTATCGTGTCAGGAAATGCCACAAACCATGCACGAACAAACTTTGCACAATATGGAACAACCAGCCATACGATATTATCCATAGGATGAACGATTGACCGCCCGGCAGTAGTATGTATCAAGCAAAAAAATAGAGGCTACATTGCCGTTTTCACGCATATATCTTCATGAGCCGATGCATATATCTTCGTAGAGCCATGAAGATATATGCGTAG
>JAUNIV010000317.1 GCA_030523385.1 Bacteroidales bacterium
CCATTCATGCCCATACAGGTTTCCCAAGGAACATCCAGCTGCTTATCGGGTATCTCCCCTTCCGTGGTCTGATAATTCTCAAACTCTCCTTTCACGGTACGGTCAACGACAATCAATCCCGGTTGGTGTTCTCTTGACATGGCCGCTATCTTATCCATGTGGATGTCTTGGTCAAACCAGCGTTTGGCTACCTGTCCGCCATCCAACCACAGGATGTCGATATTTCCATATCCCGACATGAGTTCTTCAATCTGGTTGTAGGTGAACTGACAGAACTTCTCCCAACGGTCGGGATGCCGTTTGATGCTGTAATTCACATTACGGTCGGGCGTGGGCAGGTACGGCCACCAATAAAACTCCGAATGCCAGTCCGGTTTCGAGAAATAAGCTCCTATCATAAAGTCCTTCTTCCGAAACGCATCAAAGACCTGCAAGGCGATATTGGCCCGCGGGTCTTTGTCGAAAGGACCGTTCATAATCGAGAAATCGGTTTGTCGGGTATCAAACATACAAAAACCTTCGTGATGTTTGGTTGTAAACACCACATAGCGCATGCCTCCTTCAGTCATTAGTTCCGCCCAGCTATCAGGATTGAATTTGACCGGATTCAAAGCATCTTTCAGTCCCCAATACCATTGCTTGTATTCCTCGTAAGTCATGTCGGCAGGACGTTTAATCCAGTCCAAGTCCTCTCCACACAGATTCCAAGATTCCATGATGCCTGGAACACTATAGAGTCCCCAATGAATAATCACGCCAAATTTCAAATCCTGCCATTGTTCCAGTTTCTGTAAGACTTGGCTATCCGTTGGCCATACATAGCCGTCCGACCGTTCATGCCGCATCCCGGCCATCTGTTCATCAATCTGTGCCTGTCCGACGAAAGGACAAGACAACAGTAGCATAGCAGTAATCAGCTGTTTCCAATTCATAGTCATTATTTTTTAGTTATTATCAGGTTACATACAAAAGTATGTAAAATCGCACAAATCAAAGAAAGTTATCGGAAGGAAATCAATATTTCATCACTTTTTCATTGAAAGCGCTATGCTATTCTTACCATATAAAAATTTATCCCGATTAATTTGGCAGTTCCATTCAAACCGTGCACATTTGCCTCTCATTAGCAACAATACATTTAAATTATATGAGAAAAACGTATTTGGCATTTGTCTTACTGGTATTGGCAAGCGGGATGTATTCCTGCAAAGAAAAGCCGATGGAATATGGAGAAGGAAATCTGACAGTCAGCATCGAACAAGGCGAAGCATGGCTACATGATTTCCCTTTGTTCTTAGGAATTAAAGTGAAAAACTCACCGCAAATTGCCATTTGGACAGAAGACATACAAGGCAACTATCTTTCTACAATCTACGTTTCGCACAAGATAGCCACACAAAGCTGGCAAATGGCCAATGGCAACCGCAGGAAAGAAGCATTGCCACACTGGTGTCATGCTCGCGGAGTGGTGTATGAAGACGGGCTGTATCTGCCGACAAAGGACCAGCCTTTTGCCGACGGAGTGTCAGGAGCCACGCCGCGCGAGGGTTTCGATGTAAGACTAAATCCGGCAAACAACTTGAAGCAGTTTGTCATTAAGATAGAAATCAATCATTCCACGGACTTCAACGATTCTTATCCTAAAGATGCCAAAGAAGGCGATGCCAACTATTCGGGCGGCAAGGAAGGAAGCGGACAACCGGCCTTAATCTATCGGGCTGAGGTGGATCTGTCTAAAGATACAAAGACTTTCGAGGCTTCGCTGATAGGGCACAGCAGTCCCGACGGAAGCGATGGGGAAATCCATACGGACATGTCGGGGCTGACTACCGCACTGGATATTGTGAAGCGGATTACTATAAATAGAAAATAGCTGCACATCCGTCGTGTGCAGCTACCTTCATCATCAAGGTTCAACAATGACGCATACCGGATTGGCATCTTCTGCCAGTGTATTCAGGAATTCTAACTTGCCTTCCTGTGCGGTTTCGGGATGCTCGTCCAGCCATTCGCGGATGCTGTCTATATCCAATAAAGCCGCAAACTCTCCTTCTTCCGAACAGGTCTCGGGCTGGAAAGGCATGAAGTGGGTCAGGTCGTCCGTCAAGGCAGTTTCGCGTTTGTTCATGTAAGTCTTTCCGCTCTTCTTGTCATAGATGCCATTGAACACTTGATTGTTGATAAGCATACCGCGGATGCACTGGAAGAAAAGGCTGTTAGGACTCTCCATCGCGTAAGTAACGGTAAACAGGTCTTCCGTACCTTTTTCCCCGATGGAAGCTACGGTTTGGTGCCACTGTCCGGTATAGAAAGCCAAATAGGGTTGCAGTTCTTTGCCTTTCAGCGTATAAATGGTGTCGCCATACACATCTCTGAAACGGGTTTTACCTTCGCTATGCCATAGCGCGTATGGCTGGGCAACAATACATTCGGCTGTTTCATCTTTATATTTCATGAGAATTATTCCATTCTTACATAACAGACCATATTGTTCGCTAACTGAACTTTTGAATACGGCAATGGAAGCAATATCGGCAGGCGAGAAAGGTTTTTCTTCGGATTCGGCACACGGACTGACATCCAACGAGTCTTTTATTTCTCCTTGTCTGTTGAAATAAAACAACTGGCTGTTGCCCTTATTGCCTATCTCTTCACCGTAATATCCTATCAGCAATGAGTCGGATGCCGTGAAATAAGATGTGGTGGACAATTTATGGGGCAAGATGATTTCTCCCAAATACTTTCCTTCCTGATTATAGGCTACCATCTTATTGCCCTGCCGATGGTAACAAAGTTCACCGGTAATGGAATTGACGTAGCAAGAAGGGTCGCTATAGTCCTTCGGACCGTTTCCTTTTTGTCCTATGCTGCGCAAGAACTTTCCGCTTGCCTTGTCGAATAGCAAGGAACGCTTGTCGGTAGTAATCAGGATTTTGTCTTTCAGTATCTGCACTATAGGCGAACCGCCTATGAGTGACGAATCGGTTGTTTCGAGTGGGACGTAACGGATATTCTTTCCCAGTTGGGAAACTTTCAGTTCTGTCGGTTGCTCAAAGCTCCCGGCAATGTCGATGGAATCAGACCCGCTTTCCGCAGGACCGGATGAGCAGGCAGACAGCAATAGCAGAGACAGACCGCCTGCAAGGAGTGTTTTCTTTTTCATATTTCAAATTAGACAAATTAATTGGCAACAACTTTAGTTTCAGTCGACATAAAGACGGTATGAAACGTATGATTTGATCCTTTAAAAATAATTTTTTGTCCTTTAAAAA
>JAUNIV010000318.1 GCA_030523385.1 Bacteroidales bacterium
ACTCTCCACGCCGAGCGATCTACGTAGATGGGCAAGCTGAGGCTTGTTGTCATGCTGCGCCCAAGCTCTTTGGAACTGGCATAAGCTTCTACTTTTCCTCCTGTAATACACTCAACTGGAGCTGTATATTCTTTAAATTCGCTACCGTTGATGCTATAATAAATTGTAGCAGCAGGCGTAGAACTGCTCATGTTCAGATAACCGTTGTTGTCACGTTCTATCAGCACAGGCATGCAGACAGGCATCTGTACGCGGGCTTTTTCTGACAATTCAGATTTTAGATGGCTCTTTTCAAGCGGCAACATGAGGAAGCTGAAAACAACAGGTTCAGACTTCAGTTCATATTCCTTCAAAGGACCCGGACCGCAACTGGCATTTCCCAAAGGACGAGTTCGGGCATCAAGACAAAGGATGGTTTCCTTGCGCATCTTGATTTCGTACTTATGTATCAGTTTTTGGATGTTGGTCGGGTCGGCCATGTCTTGTGCTCTGACATGCAGGGCAGAAGCAGCCATCCGGTCTCCGGCAATGAACATGAATCCCATACCATCGAAATTGGTTACTGTCATCCAGCGTACATCTTCATGATTACCCATCTCCTGCGGTTTCACATAGTCCACCCATTGGTCTGATACATGTGATTCATACAAGCCGACGGGACTGGCATCTTTGCGGTCTGTATAGTTGTCCAATGGTCCGCGGCCATACCAACACATCTGTTCAAAACCTTCCGGAAGTTCCATACGATAACCTACCCGAGGAATAATCTCGCCATTTATGGCAGGGAGGATAGTGCTGTTTACCAAGATGGAACCATCGGGAGCTACGGCATATTCCATATTTGTCTGATAATCGAATCCGGCCTTTCCTTTATAAGTGTTCGTTATTTGCAAAGTAACTTTGCCGTTTTCCTTATTTACCTTCCAACTTCCGTTCTCCAATGCCATGTCATACAAGCCTTTGCGCTGCCAATCGGCACTCACCTGCTTGTCGTTGTCTGTCGGTGCACGGAAAATATTGAGTTCGATTCCTTTGCTGATGAGATCTACCCCATTCAGCTTGTAGGCAACCAATGTTCCTTCTTTCTTAGAGAATACTGCTTCAAATTTTTCTCCTTCGACCGTATAGCTGTCAGCGTCTTCAACCAAGTTGATGCTTCCTTGTTCGGCACAGAATATGGGCTTGACACTGTCTGCAATCTTAAATTGTTCTGACGCCACTTCATAGCCAGCTTTTGCCCAAGGAGTATCATATTTCTGACGGAAACTGAAGTTGATGAAATACTCTGCTCCGGGGATTACTTCCGGCAAATGTTCATCGATGGTTATCACGCAACTTGCCTGTGGTTCCAAATCCAAATCACCGATATTCCCGGAACGAATCACCCTGCCGTCTTCTTGTATTTCGTATCTTCCATACAGGTCATCCACATTGGTATGGAAACGCTTATTGGCCAATTCATACTTCCCGTTTCCTAAAGCCTTTATCCATATAGGCTGTTGGATTTTCTTTACTTCCAATGCTTTAGCCGAATAGGTACGGTCTGCAAAAATAACCCCGTTTGTACAAAAGTTACCATCGTTTGGCTTGTCTCCGAAGTCTCCTCCCGAAGCCATGTAATAGCCTTTTCCATCCGGAGTAGGCATCTGAATGCTTTGATCCACCCAGTCCCAGATGAATCCGCCGATAAGAGCCGGATATTTTTCGTAAGTTTCCCAATATTCCCGGAAATTACCTATCGAATTTCCCATGGCATGGGCATATTCACATACAACGTGTGGTTTTACAGTTTCACCCTGTTTTGCTTTGCGCAACCGTTCTTCTCCTACATTTTTCAGCCAGTCTATGCTTGGATACATACAACTTGTCATATCGCAGAAAGAGCTGTTTCCTTCGTAGTGTGTAGGACGGGTGTTATCCAGGCGTTTGATGGCCCGTTCGGCTGCCAAAAAATTGTCACCGTTTCCCGACTCATTGCCCATAGACCATATAATAATGGAAGGATGGTTACGGTAACAAAGCACTTGATTTTCATTACGCTCTACAAATGACTTTTCCCAAGAAGGTTCTTTTGACAGGCTCATCAATCCGTGGCATTCCACATTGGCTTCGCCCATGACATATATACCATATTGGTCACACAAATCATAGAAATAAGGATTGTTGGGATAATGGGAGGTACGCACAGCGTTCACATTCAAAGATTTCATTAGCTGTACATCCTTTTCCATTTCTTCTTTGGACACAGTACGCCCATTGATAGGACTATGGTCGTGCCTGTCTACTCCTTTGAGCAAAGTCGGTTTTCCGTTGACTAACAACTGCCCGTCCGAAGTGAACTCTGTTTTCCGGAATCCAACTTTACAGGTACGTATATCTATCGTTTTACCTTTTTGCTTGAGAGAAATAACCAAGTTGTAAAGATTGGGGGTTTCGGCAGTCCACTTCAAGGGAGCTGTCACATCGAATGTCAGCTTATTCATACCAATCTTGCCGGGAAGTGAATGCGATACCAGTTCTTTTCCTTTCGCATCGGTCAGTTTCACGCAGACTTCGCTCGTGGCCTTTTTCCCAGTCAACTCTACATCCAGTGACACCGTGGCATTTTGATATTGTTTATCCAAATCAGCACGGAAAAAGAAGTCTCTGATTTGTGTTTGGGGCGCCGACCATAAGAAAACATCCCTGAATATTCCGCTGAAACGCCAGAAGTCCTGGCATTCCAAATAGCTTCCATCTGTGAAACGATAGACTTCCACCGCCAATACATTGGCACCTTGTTTATTCAGATAAGGCGTCAGATTGAATTCGGCAGGCAAATAGCTATCCTCTGAGTAACCTACTTTTTGACCATTTAGCCAAATATAGAAACCGGCTTCCACACCATTGAAGCGGATAAATACATCTCTTCCTTTCCACGATTCGGGCAATGTAAATTCGCGACGATAGCTACCTACCGGATTGGGCATGGAAGCAAAAGTATAATCGGCCGGACGAGGCTGTATTACATTGGGCCACTGCACATTGTTCCAAGGACAGAAAGGATAAATAGTGTTGCAATACAGGGGTTTGTCCCAGTTTTTATTGTTTCGTACAGCTTCAATCTGCCAGGTTGCCGGCACGTTGATGTCTTCCCACTGGCTCACGTCATACTCGGGCTTGAAGAAGTCTTGAGGACGATCTTTAGGATCGGCTACCCAATGGAACTTCCATGTGCCATTTAATGTTTTGTAATAAGGTGATTCTTCAATGCCAAGCTTTAATGCTTGTT
>JAUNIV010000319.1 GCA_030523385.1 Bacteroidales bacterium
CAAAGTAAAAACAGCCGTTATAACCAAAAACGGCATAAAAATTTTCGTATGAAACTATTCGACGTATATCCTCTCTTTGACATCAACATTGTCAAAGGAAAAGGCTGCCATGTATGGGATGAACAAGGTACAGAATACCTCGACCTGTATGGCGGCCATGCAGTCATCTCCATCGGACATGCACATCCGCATTACGTGGAAATGATCAGCAACCAAGTGGCACAGTTGGGATTCTATTCCAACTCAGTAATCAACAAGCTGCAACAGGAAGTGGCCGACCGATTGGGGAAAATATCCGGCTACGATGATTACCAACTTTTCCTGATTAACAGCGGTGCCGAAGCCAACGAGAATGCCCTGAAACTGGCTTCTTTCTATAACGGACGCAAACGCGTATTGTCTTGCAAGAAAGCTTTTCACGGGCGAACTTCACTGGCCGTAGAAGCTACAGACAATCCGAAAATCATTGCCCCGATTAATGACAACGGCCATGTCACCTACCTGCCCATCAACGATTTGGAAGCCTACAAAGCTGAATTAGCCAAAGGCGATGTCTGTGCGGTGATTGTGGAAGGCATACAGGGAGTGGGCGGCATACAAGTGCCCGAACCGGCTTTCCTGCAAGGTTTGAGCAAGGCTTGCGAAGAAGTCGATGCCGTACTGATATTGGATGAAATCCAGTCGGGCTACGGACGAAGCGGAAAGTTCTTCGCCCATCAGTATGCCGATATTCGTCCCGACATCATCACGGTGGCCAAAGGCATCGGCAACGGATTCCCGATGGGTGGTGTGCTGATTAGCCCCAAGTTCCAACCCGTTTACGGACAATTAGGCACTACTTTTGGTGGAAACCATCTGGCCTGTGCCGCAGCCATAGCCGTGCTGGATGTGATGAAAGCCGAGAACTTAGTGGACAATGCCGCCCAAGTGGGTGCCCACTTATTGGCCGAACTGAAGAAGTTGCCTCAAATAAAGGAGGTGCGTGGCAAAGGATTGATGATAGGTATGGAATTTGAAGAACCCATCAAGGAGTTGCGCCGCCGTTTGCTGTTCGAACAACATGTGTTTACGGGCGTCAGCGGAACCAATGTGATTCGCTTGCTGCCGCCGCTCTGCCTCACGATGGAAGAAGCCGATGAGTTCCTGACCCGTTTCAAGAAATTACTTTGATAAAGGTATGAAAGTAGCAATTATCGGTGCAGGAAATATGGGCGGTGCCATAGCACGTGGTCTGGCACAAGGCACTTTGGTGAAAGCGGAAGACCTGACGGTCGCCAATCCGAGTAGTGGAAAGCTGGAGGCACTGAAAGCCGATTTTCCTGCCATACGTACTACTCATGACAACAAAGAAGCCGCATGCGGGGCAGACATTGTGGTGCTGGCCGTAAAACCCTGGCTGGCCGAACAGGTGCTCCGCTCCCTTTCGTTGGATGCCACCCGTCAGATATTGGTTTCCGTAGTGGCAGGCATTCCCTTTGAATGCTATGCCGAATGGGTAGGTCCGCAGATGACAATCTTCCGGGTCATACCCAATACGGCCATCAGCCAGCGAGAAAGCATGACGCTGATAGCCAGCCATCGCGCCAGCAAGGAACAGGAAGAACTGCTTGTCGGTCTTTTCAATGAGATGGGAATGGCCATGCTGATACCCGAACATCAGATGGCTGCCACCACAGCGCTGACTTCATGCGGCATTGCCTACGTATTGAAATACATTCAGGCTGCCATGCAGGCAGGTATTGAGTTGGGAGTCTATCCGAAGGACGCACAGAAGATGGTGGCACAGTCCGTCAAAGGAGCAGCTGCCCTGATACTGAACAACGATACGCATCCCGCTGTAGAAATAGATAAGGTATGCACGCCTGGCGGTATCACCATCAAGGGAGTCAACGAACTGGAACACGAAGGATTTGCTTCGGCAGTTATCAAGGCCATCAAAGCCAGTTGCGTCAAGTAATCTTTCCGAAAAAGAATTTTCTCGCTTATTGCAAAGTGGATTTATATCAGCCCTGACAAATCCACTTTGTAATAAGCGATGTCGCACGTTCACGAATCGGATTTCCACTTTTCCAAGGTAAAAATGCATGTTTTTTGCCGCTTTTCCAAGACGAATTGTATCAATCCGCCAAAACTCCATTGCCAGGCAAGTGCATACCGACCACTACCAAAGCATTGCTTCGTGCATACTCCATCAGCCTGCGACGGGCAGCCACAGATTGTTCTCTATCCATATCATACGAGGCGCATATCTCCGGATGCGAGAGCTGAAGAGAAGCTCCATGCATCAAATCACCCACCACAAACAGTTGCCCTACCCGATAAGCGGTATGTCCCGGCGTATGTCCGGCAGCTTCTATCGGCAAGATGCCCAAAGGCAGCGAATCGCTCCAATCAAAAAGAATCAGACGGTCGCCGTAGGCACGTTGCAGATTGAGGACAAGCTCGTTGCCGCGCCCCGTCCAATAATCATGTTCCACTTGCGGAGCATATACAGTGGCACGGGTAAAGACCGGAAGCGTGTCTTGCAACATACCGCCAATATGGTCGCCATGATAGTGTGTGAGGAACACAATGTCTATATCTTCCGGCTTCACGCCGATGGAATCCATGCGGTTTAGCAACTGGCCTCCCTTGGCAGCACCCAATCCTGCATCGAACAAGATTTTCTTACCATCCTTTTCCACCATGAAACATGAAATGGAACTGGGGACTTCTCCACCGGGCGAAAGGGAATCCACCAAGATGGAATCAGCATTATTCACACCGTAAAACAGGCGATTGGGATGACCTTTTTCCTTGGCATTGTCTTGGAAAGTGGTCAACTGCATCTTGTCAATGGTTTGCACGGTAACACCATAAGGCAAAGAAGATTCCGCCTGTCCGTTCGACTTGTTTCCTTGATGACAGGCACAAAGCATAAATGCCACAACAGTGGCAAAAAGAGTGAGTTTTTTCATGATTTGACTTTTTGGCAAAATTAGAAAAAAGAAATGAGGTATTGGCCGTATGTCCATCTTTTATTTTACGGTTGCTTCAGCCATACCTATCTACTCTTATATTTTTGCCCGATGAAAATACCGATACAACAAAACAACAATACAAGTCCGGCTATAAGGAGCGTAGATTTGTCACAGAGTTCTCCAATGATAATGGAAATTACAGACAAAGACGTAAGTATAAAATGTATTAACTTCATAGTATAAAATGATTGAATTATTTGCAGTAAAGTTACTTATTAACTCAATAGAAAAGCCAAAATCAATAT
>JAUNIV010000320.1 GCA_030523385.1 Bacteroidales bacterium
CCGCAAAGATATTATTTATTGGGATTTTTTGCAAATCAATTCCTTTTGACTATATGTTGCTTGCCTGGCAGGGCGTATCCACATCGGGCGACACAAGCCGTTGGTTATATACATCGCCCGTGAAATAATCCATCGTGGAAACCTTGCCCCTTGGGAACACATCGCTGATGGGTTCGGGCAGGGAATACTTCCGCTCGGAGTTGGCAACCAACACTTTGTCTGCACGCCATGCCTCACGTGCGCCGACCTTCTCTTTCAGCACATCCACGATGTTTTGTATCTGCCCATCGGTAAGTCCGGCATTGGAGGCATAGCGCAGGTGTGCTTTGAACTGTCCCTCTGTGCCTTCGAGCGCAGACAGGGCAGAGAGTGTGGCGATTTCGCGGCTTGTCTCGTCAAGACAGTTACGTCCGAAGAGGTAGCCGAAAAGATGGGCTTTCAGACTGTAGTCGATAGCAGGCGCGAAGTCCATCGCACCGCCTTTCACGGGATGACCCGACAGGCGGGTCTGCACCTCCATCCCCAATTCGTAAAGGCTTTTGCCTTCGGGTAGCGGGTCTGCATCCCTGCCTTCAGTGTCCTGCCTACCTCCGGCTTTACGCCCGTCCATCACTGCAATAAATGAAGCGATGGCATTCAGACTACGTGGGAAACCCGTATAGGCGTAAAGGTGCGTAAGCACTTCTTTAATCTCGTTCACAGTCAGCCCTGCGTCAAGTCCGGCATTGAGGGCTTCCGGCAAGCGTTCCGTGTCACCCTTTGCCGTGAATGCGGCTATGGGTACGATTGCCTGCTGTCGGCGGCTGAGAGTATCGGCTTCCTGTGCTTCTGCCGGGACAATCTCGCCCATGCCGAGTGTGGCGCACAAGGTCATTCCTATTACTTTCTTCTTCATGTTCATAGTTTTAGCTGTTATAATCATTCCGATTTTTCAAACCGTACATCCACATCGCCTATTCCGTCAAAGACGCTGACATTGCCCTCCACACGTCCGATGGACTGCATTTGGAAACGCTCTCCGTTTTGCGCGTACATGATGACGAAACTGTGCATGGGAGGATAATAGACGATTTCGCCCACCTCGTAACCACGTGTCCGTGCATCATCCGCAGGCAGTGCCTCCGGGAAGCGGTAGCACATCTCGCGTCCGTACAAGTCCATCATGGGCAGGGTTATCGGCAGCTTTTCGGCGAAGGCTTGTGCTGTGGCGTTGTTCTCCAATGTGGCGGTCAGCGTATGGCTTCCCACCGTGATACTCATTTTTGTTGCCATTTCATTCTCGTTTTGATTGTTGTCATTTTCACTGTTACCGTTGTCAGGTTCTGGTGTCACCTCCGGAATCGCAAGTTCTTCCGTTCCTTCGCTTGATTCACAAGCCGACAGCGACATCACCATGCACATCGCCATCGCAAAGATTGATACTTTTCTCATTGTCTTTAACTTTTAATGTTACCGATTCTTTTTGTTCACGGTGCAAAATTACGGCGGCTGTCATAAAGGTTTGGTAACTGAAACTCTGATGGTTCTACCAATTTCAACGGTCGCTGCCTGCTTGTGATACAAAACCTCTTTTTTGCTACCATTTTCTACGGTTATTCTTTATTCTCAATGCAAATATGTACCTTTGCATCAGACTAATATATAAAAGGTATGAGCGAATTATTCAAAGCGGACAATATAAACCTGTATAACGAATGGGCAGGTGTGGAAACACAGAACCCTTTGGTGGGCTTCATCGACTTCTCCACCGTGAAGCCGTTGCGCCACGCACGGAAAGTTTACGGATTCTATGCCGTGTTCCTGAAAGACCAGAAATGCGGGGAGCTGCGGTATGGGCGGCGGTATTACGATTATCAGAACGGTACGCTGATATTCATTGCTCCCGGACAAGTGTTCGGCGCGGAGGATGACGGTGCGGAGTTCCAGCCCGACGGCTACCTGTTGATGTTCCATCCCGACCTGCTGCGCAACACGCCGCTCGGACGGACGATGCGCGAATACTCGTTCTTCTCCTACGAAACGAACGAGGCTCTGCACCTCAGCGCGGAGGAACGGCAAATCATCATGGACTGCTTCCGCAAGATTCAATATGAGTTGAATCACCCGGTAGACCGCCACAGCAAGAACCTCATCACGGACAGCATCAAGACCTTTCTCGACTACTGCACGCGCTTCTACGACCGCCAGTTCATCACCCGCGATAACCAGAACCGCGACATCCTCGCACGGTTTGAAAGCCTGCTTGACGATTACTTCCTGGGCGGGACAGCCAAACAAATAGGTTTACCCACCGTACAGTATTGCGCCGACAAACTCTGCCTATCGCCCAACTATTTCAGCGATTTGTTGAAGAAAGAAACGGGAGCCACCGCCCTGCGCTTCATCCACGACAAGGCGATGGAGATAGCCAAGACCGAACTTGCATCCACGGACTGCACGGTCAATGAGATTGCCTATAACCTTGGTTTCCAATATCCGCAACATTTCACACGGTTATTTAAGAAAGAGGTTGGGTGTACGCCGAATGAATATCGGATGCAGGTATCTTGAAGTATAACGTTGGATAGTCAAAACCTTATGCCCCTTTTGCGTTTGGCTTTCTTCTTCCTGCGAAGTATCTCCGCCATTTCCTGATTGGCTTCCGCATCGGCGGCATTGTAAGATGAGCCGATGCCGTTCAGTAGTCCCAAAGAGCCGTTGAAAAACTCGCCATGTTCCGTGGCGGACAGTGACGGTGCATTTGCCTGTCCCAATCCATAGCCTTTTGCCGTTGAAGCCAGTTCCATGCGTTCCTTATATCTGTTACGCTGTAACGCTGCGTCAATCTTGGAATAGCTGAAACGCCTGTCCACCTTGGAGCCGTTGAAATGGTAGCCATTCTTGGTGAAGACCACGCCTTGTATTTCATCCATCGGTCCCCTATACTTGAAATGCACTTCCACTCCCTGATGCTTCAAGTTGGCGGCAAGCACGTTCCAGTTGCCGCACCTGCCGACCTCCGTCTTTAGGATGTCGTAAAGCTCGTACTTCGTCCTGTCCGGCTCTTTCAGCCGCTCACGCTTGACGTTATCCTTGCCGTTCGCAATATGTAGCCTATGTTTCCGCGTAAGCTCCTTGCAGATACGGGTACTGCGTAACCGTTCGTTCCTGTCCGAAATGGTGTTGCCGCAGTTGTCAATGCGGTTGAATGCGATATGCACGTGCGGATGCTCCTTGTCGAAGTGGCGGGCTATGAAGAACTGCG
>JAUNIV010000321.1 GCA_030523385.1 Bacteroidales bacterium
TTTGTTTATTTTTAATATTGGAATCAGAGAGCCAACTACTGATTCGCATATATAATATATGTATAGCCTTTTTAGGTGTATGGCTGTTTGCCGGCGTAGAAGCGAATGCGCAAGACTTCGGCAATTTGGCACGTTATGCCGAACAGAATAAGGAATTGCAACAGCTTGGTAAAAAAGAAAAGCGGGTCGTGTTCATGGGAAACAGCATTACGGAAGGATGGGTCAATCAGCGTCCGGATTTCTTCCGGGCGAACAACTATGTAGGGCGTGGCATCAGCGGACAGAGCTCTTATCAGTTTTTGGTTCGTTTTCGTGAAGATGTCATCAATCTGTTGCCCGATTTGGTGGTTATCAATGCCGGAACCAATGACGTAGCCGAGAATACAATGGCCTATAATGAAGATTATACGTTCGGAAATATTGTTTCCATGGTTGAGATGGCACAAGCCAATAAAATTAAAGTTATCCTGACTTCCACTTTGCCGGCCTCTTCCTTTGGATGGAATCCCAAAATCAGGGATGCTGCTGTAAAAATAGCTTCACTGAATGACCGTATTCGGGCTTATGCCAAGAAACACCGCATTCCTTATGTGGATTATTATGAAAAGATGGTCTTTGGAGAAGAAAAGGCCCTGAATCCGGCTTACACCAACGATGGTGTGCATCCCACTGTTGAGGGGTATGTAGTGATGGAGCAGCTGATAAAGAAGGCGATAGAAAAGGAGTTGTAACTTGCAATGGCATTGCAGAATCTGTTGTTATAAAAACGTAATAAGAATAGAGAAGAACGCTGATTGATATGAAACGTATATGGATTGTCTTACTATGGTTCTTGTGTTGTGCATCGGTCTTTGTTGCTAATGGGAAAACCATTAAGATACTGGCCATAGGTAATAGCTTTTCGGCTGATGCTGTCGAACAATATTTATATGAACTGGCGATTGAAGCCGGTGATACGCTTATTATAGGAAACGCTTATCGTGGAGGACAAGGTTTTGAATCCCATTGGAAAGTGGTAGAACAGAATAAGCCTGATTTTGAATATCACAAAGTGGTGGGTGGACAGATGTCGGATCAAAGGAGGACTTTGCAGGAGTGCATTACGGATGAAGCATGGGACTATATTACATTTCAGCAGGTAAGTCAGGACAGTGGAGATTATTCTACTTATGACCCTTGGCTGACATATTTATTGGACTATGTCAAGCGGTTTGCATCCAATCCGAAGGTAAAATATGCATTCCATCGCACCTGGGCATACAGCCGAGACTCCGATCATTGGGGATTTGCCAAATACGGCAAAGACCAGATGCGGATGTTTGAGAAAATTGTAGAGGCCACCCGGTTGGCTCAAGAGGCGCATAAGGAGTTTTCGTTTATTATACCTGCCGGAACCGCTATACAAAACGGGCGCACAAGTTTTGTTGGCGACCATTTTAACAGGGATGGCTACCATCTTAGCTATGGTTTGGGAAGGTACACTGCTGCATGTACGTGGTTTGAAGCAATCACAGGGCATAATGTCCGGAAGAGTAAGTATAAGCCCGATGATATCAGTGAGGATGAGGCGCAAGTGGCCAGAGAAGCTGCCCACAACGCGGTGAAGCATCCGGATCGTGTGACTCCGATAACCTGTAAAGAGACGGGTATGGCAATGTAAGTATAGCCCCTCATTGACATTCGGATTTGTCAGTGAGGGGCTATTTATGTTTTAGCTTTCTTCTGTAGTCAGTGTTTCGTCTGGCTTTTGGTTCTGGTTTCTGAATTCTTTGGGGGTCATACCGTAGCGTTTGCTAAACTCTTTATAGAAATGGGCACGGTTGTTGAACCCGCATTCATAAATGATTTCCTGAACAGACATGTTCGAGGTCTGTAGCAATCTTGCGGCATTGTTCATCTTCCATTCTTTCACATAATCTTTGGGCGAAGGCAGGTTCAGTTCCTTGAGGCGGCGGTACAGGCTGCGTACACTTATGTGCAAAGCGTCTGCTATCAGCTCTGTGGTCAGTTCGTTGTTCGATACGTTCTTTTCTACAAAATCATTCAGTCTATAAAGAAAATCTTTATCCTCTTGTTTGACTAATTGCCCCTCTACAAAGTCGTATGCACAAGCCGATGTCTTGTAATATTTATCAATGTTTCTTCTGCTTTCAATCAGCCGGTTCACTACGGCTTGCAGATATTTCACGTTGAAAGGTTTCCCGATGTAGGCATCTGCACCGATGCGTAACCCCTCTGTCTTGTCCTCGTCCGTGTTTCGGGCAGAGAGGATGATAAGCGGGATGTGCATGGTGTGTTTGTTGCTTTTGATAATCTTGGTCAATGACATTCCGTCTGTTCCAGGCATCATTACATCGGTGATAATCAACTGGGGAGGAGCTGTGCGCAGCAGTTCGAGTGCCTCGTTTGCATCCGTGGCTGTCTTTACGCTGTAGGATTGCGATAGGACTTCACGCAGCATGAACAAGACATCCTTGTTGTCGTCGATAATCAGAATGGTGGGTTGTTCCTCTGTGGGAACTGTAATGTAGGCTGATGAGGCTGCTTGTTCGGGTTCTTCTTCCGGCTTTTCTGTGGTCAGTGCCATTTGTTTGCTGATTTCCTGATTCTGGACTCCGAGCGGCACAATCTCTTCGGCGCAACTGTTTTCAGTGCCTTCGGGCAAAGGAAGCAGAGGAAGTGTCACTACAAATTCTGCATATTTATCGACCTCGCTGTTGATTTCAATCTTGCCTTCCAGCAGCATGACGGTGCTGTGACAGATGGCCATTCCCAACCCGTTTTGTGACAATACGCTTGAAGCGTTCTCTTCCACTTTGTCCAATACGCTGTAGCGGTTGAAAATCCGGATGCGGTCTTCTTCTTTGATACCTTTGCCTGTATTGTATATTCTCAGTTGCAGTTCTTTTTCATTCAGTTTCACGAATGTTACCTTGACTGTTCCACCTTTGGTGGTATATTTCAGGGCATTAGACAGCAGGTTATCTACTATCTTAGGGAAACATCTTTTGTCCATGTTCCAGACAATGCCTGCTTCTACCTCTTTAATCAGGTTCACTTCTTTCTTCTCAGCAAAAACAGCAAAGCTGCTACACGCTTCGTTGATGTAGTTTGAGAGGTTGTAGGATTTCAGATTCAGCTGCTGGTGTTTAGTCTCTATACGCCTGTAATCAATGATTTCTTGAATCAGCTGGTGCAGCCTTTCGGTATGTTTTTT
>JAUNIV010000322.1 GCA_030523385.1 Bacteroidales bacterium
CGCATGGCTTGGATAACAGACATGCTCACCATGCCCGATACGGAATACAACTTGTTGCAGGGATTGGACGTGCTGGTGATAAATGCCCTGCGCTGGAAAACTCATAATACTCACCAGAATGTGGAGCAGGCATTGGAGAGTGCCCGCCGCATCGGGGCGAAGGAAACTTACTTCATCCACATGAGCCACCACATCGGGCTGCATGCCGAAGCGGAAACCAAACTGCCTCCCCACGTGCATTTTGCATACGACGGACAAGTTATCTGCCTGTAAGCCTATACCGTTTTCAGCGAGTAGCGGCACAGGCCGTTCAGTCCGCATTGTCCGCATTTGGGGCTGCGTGCGGTGCACACGTAGCGTCCGTGCAAGATAAGCCAGTGATGGGCGGTGGGCACTGTGTCTTTCGGGATATACTTCATCAGATACTTTTCGGTAGCCAATGGGGTGGTGCAGGTCTCGGGCACCAGTCCGATGCGGTGGCTCACGCGAAACACGTGCGTATCCACTGCCATGGCCGCTTTGTTGAATACCACGCTCTGTATCACGTTGGCTGTCTTTCTTCCCACGCCCGGCAGTTTCACCAGTTCTTCCAGTGTGTCCGGCACCTCGCTTCTGAAGTCCTTTACCAGCATTTGTGCCATGCCTACCAAGTGTTTGGCCTTGTTGTTCGGGTAGCTCACGCTGCGTATGTATTCATAAATAGTCTCGGGGGTAGAGGCCGCCAGTGCTTCGGGGGTAGGGAAATCGCGATACAGCGGAGGCGTAATCATGTTCACTCGCTTGTCCGTGCATTGTGCGCTCAGTATGACGGCTATCAGCAGTTCAAAAGGGTTGTTGTAATGAAGTTCCGTTTCGGCCACCGGCATGCTTTCCCGGAAGTAGTCGATGACTTTTTCGTATAATTCTTTCTTTCTCATCGGGTTTGTCTTAAATTGTCGGACAAAGATACGATTGTTTCCGAAAAACTCTGTATCTTTGCGCCCGCTAATTTTTAAAGAAAAGAACATTTGATGCCGCGAATAGCGGTCGTGTATTCTAGGTAAACCACGTAAAAAACAGGAAAGATGAAGAATAATAACACTGTATCCGTATCATTCATGCTACTGGGCATACTGTTCTGTGTATGCCTTGTTGCAGCCAATCTTTTGGAAACCAAAGTCGTGCAGGCTGGCCCCTTGTCGGTCACTGCCGGATTGCTGGTCTTTCCCATATCCTATATCATCAATGACTGCATTGCCGAAGTATGGGGCTTCCGCAAGGCACGCCTCATCATCTGGATGGGCTTTCTCATGAACTTCATGGTGGTGGCTTTGGGCAAGGTGGCCGTGTGGTTGCCTGCCGCTCCCTTCTGGCAGGGCGAGGAAGCCTTCAACTTTGTGTTCGGCTTGGCTCCCCGCATAGCCGCTGCCAGTCTGATGGCCTTTCTGGTGGGTTCGTTTCTCAATGCCTACGTCATGAGCCGCATGAAGCTGGCTTCGGGCGGACGGAACTTCTCGTTGCGTGCCATCCTCTCCACAGTGGCAGGCGAAGGAGCCGACTCGCTTATCTTCTTCCCTTTGGCTTTCGGCGGACTGATGCCCGTGGCCGAATTGGGAAAGATGATGCTCGTGCAGGTCTGCCTGAAAACCCTCTACGAAATCATTATCCTTCCCGTCACCATCCGTGTGGTGGACTACATCAAGCGGGTGGACGGAACCGATGTCTATGATGACCATATTTCATACAATATATTAAAAATCAACGAACTCTAACATGATGAATAAAACCGATGCATTGGTTGTGTTCAGCGGAGGCCAGGACTCAACCACTTGCCTGTTTTGGGCAAAGAAGCATTTCAGGCGGGTATATGCCCTGAGCTTCGTCTATGGACAGAAGCACGTTCGCGAGGTGGAGTTGGCACGAGCCATAGCCGAAAAGGCCGGTGTGGAATTTCAGGCGATGGACGTATCGTTCATCGGTGCTTTAGGCCGGAACTCTCTGACCGACACTACGCTCACGATGGATCAGGAGAAACCAGCCGACAGTTTCCCGAATACCTTTGTGCCCGGACGCAACCTGTTCTTTCTGAGCATAGCCGCCGTCTATGCCCGCGAGCGTGGAATCAACCATTTGGTTACGGGCGTGTCTCAGACCGATTTCAGCGGCTATCCCGACTGTCGCGACGCATTCATCAAGTCGCTCAACGTCACGCTGAATCTGGCCATGGACGAACAATTCGTGATACACACGCCGCTGATGTGGATAGACAAGTGCGAGACGTGGGCACTGGCTGACGAACTGGGTGTGCTCGACTTGGTGCGCCACGACACACTGACCTGCTACAACGGTGTGCAGGGTGACGGATGCGGCCATTGTCCTGCCTGCAAGCTCCGTCGCGAGGGATTGGAAAAATATTTGCTCTCCAAAGGGCAGCGTTAATCATTAATAACAAGAAAAGTATGGAAAGAAAAGACGAACTGACAATATTAGGGAAGAAAACCGAATATAAGCAAGACTATGCCCCCGAAGTGTTGGAGGCATTCATCAACAAACACCCGGAGAATGACTATTGGGTGCGTTTCAACTGTCCGGAGTTTACCAGCCTGTGCCCCATTACCGGACAGCCGGACTTTGCCGAAATCCGCATCAGCTATCTGCCCGATGTGAAGATGGTGGAGAGCAAGAGCCTGAAGCTCTATCTGTTCAGCTTCCGCAATCACGGTGACTTCCACGAGGATTGTGTGAACATCATTATGAAAGACCTTATCCGTCTGATGGACCCGAAGTACATCGAAGTGACCGGTATTTTCACGCCGCGTGGCGGTATCTCCATCTATCCGTATTGCAATTACGGTCGTCCCGGCACGAAGTATGAGGAGCTGGCTGAGTATAGGCTGCGTAATCACGATATGTGATTTAAGTCTGTATGTATCTATATACGAGAGGATTAACAATCTTTTGCTAAAAAAGAGGGTACATTAAATTGATCACTTTTTATGCACTTAATAACTTGAATGCCAGTTGTTAAGGATGTAATAAAGTGATCAATTTAATGTACCCAAATTATTTTATTATTTGTACCTTCGCGTTCCTTTTGAAAAAGGCATGTATCATTTAATAAAATTAGAAACAATATATATGGCAACAAAAAGCTTTTATTTTCCTCACGATAGGAACGTACGCAACAATGCAAAAGTGATGAATCTGATTAAGCACGAAGGCATGGCCGGATATG
>JAUNIV010000323.1 GCA_030523385.1 Bacteroidales bacterium
TACAAACTTTTAAAACATGAATCAGAAGCGATTTTCAACTCCTGATTCGCATTATGAATAGATTTTCTTTATTCTTATGCAGTATTATGCTCTGCATAACTGCATACGCCCAAGAGATTACCGTGACAGGTAAAGTCACCGCAGGAGGTGAAGAATTGCCAGGTGTCACCGTAGCAGTAAAAGGACAAAGCCGCGGAACAATCACATCCGCAGACGGAAGTTATCAGATTCGGGTGAACGACAACGCCACTCTGATTTTCTCTTTCGTGGGATATGAAACGGTTACTATCCCGGTAAACAAACGTAAAGTCATTCATGTAGAGTTGAAAGAAACCACTCAGATGGTGGACGAAGTGGTGATTACCGTACCTTATGGTACTGCCAAAAAATCAACATTCACCGGTTCGGCCAGCTACATAGGGGCTGGAACAATCGAGAAAGCACAGGTCAGCAGCGTGTCAAAGGCACTGCAAGGTACTGTGGCAGGATTGCAGTCTTTCTCGTCAAGCGGACAACCCGGTTCGGATGCCACCATCTTGATTCGTGGTGTAGGTTCGGTCAATGCATCGACTTCTCCCCTATACGTAGTAGATGGAGTTCCGTATGACGGCACGCTTTCCTCCATTGCCTCATCAGACATTGCATCTATCACCGTATTGAAAGATGCAGCTTCGGCTGCCCTATATGGCTCACGAGCTGCCAACGGTGTTATTATGATTACTACCAAACAAGGAGCTAAAGACAGTACGCCTACCGTCGAATTGTCTGCCAAATACGGATTCTCCAGCCGTGCCCGTAGCGATTACAAGCAGCTGAATACGAACCAGTATTTTGAATTATATTGGGAAGCATTGCGCAACTACCGCATGGACAACGGTTATTCTGCCGATGAGGCAGCCGAATGGGCTTCCGGCAACCTGACCGGCTATTTGGGTATTAACCCTTATGGCACCGGAATACCCGAACCCGTAGGCCATGACGGCAAGCTGGTAGCCGGCGCAACCCCGCTGTGGAACGACAGTTGGGATGAAGCCTTGTCGCAAGATGCACATTACACCGACCTGAATGTACGGGTGAGCGGAGGAAGCAAGACTTCCCAATATTTCGTCTCTGCTGGCTATTTGGATGATCAAGGTGCTTATATATGTTCCGGTTTCAAACGCTATACGCTCCGCGCCAATGTGACATCCGATATCCGCAAATGGCTGCAAATCGGTCTGAATGTATCGGGCACCCATTCTATCCAGGATTATCCCAAACAAGACGATTCCACCATCTCAAACGTAGTTATGTTTGCCCGCTCCTTGCCTTCATTCTATCCCGTATATCAACGCGACATGACTACGGGAGCTTATCTGTTGAATGAAAACGGCGAACGCATGTTCGACTATGGTGAATACCGCCCCAACTCCTATGCCAAATACAACCTGCTGGCCTCCATGCCGCATGACAAGAGTGAAATAAAACGCGATGGTGCTTCTTTGCGTGGATTCATTCAGCTGACCCCCATCGAAGGATTGTCTTACAAGATGTCTTTGAACATCGACTATAACAACCGCGTGGACCATGACTACACCAATCCGACCTATGGTACCGGTTCTATCAGTGGCGGTAGTGTGAGCAAATACAATTACCGCACTACAGGTATGACATTTAACAACGTTATCAATTATCAGCATACTTTCAACGATGTTCACGACATCCGCCTGATGGCCGGACAGGAATATTACGAATATAATACCTCCAACTTCGGCGGAAGCCGCAGCAAGGTCATCATGGACGGATTCTACGAACCCGATGCTGCTTCTTCATTGGGCGATTTCGGAGGAAACAGTGACCAATATAAGTTGTTGAGTTTCTTCGGAAGTGCCGAATATTCTTACCTTCAGAAATATTTCCTTTCAGCTTCCGTACGTACCGACGGTTCTTCACGTTTCCATCCGGATCACCGTTGGGGTACATTCTGGTCGGTTGGAGCTTCCTGGAAAATCATGCAAGAAGCATTTATGAAGAATACTTCCGACTGGCTCTCCAACTTGTCTTTGCGTGCCAGCTACGGAGCACAGGGTAATGACCAGGTGGGCTACTATGCTTACCAGGCACTTTACGCCATTCGTAACAACTTAGGAGAATCCGGCCTTCATGCCTATCGTTTGGCAACTCCCAACCTGACATGGGAAACAAACCTGAATGCCAATATCGGTTTGGACTTCGGCTTGTGGAACAATCGGCTGAGTGGTACTATCGAATACTTTGAACGTAGGTCCAAAGACCTGTTATTCTCTAAAGACTTGGTTCCTTCTTCCGGTTTCTCCAGCATGGATGCAAACATTGGTGCCATAAAGAACTATGGATGGGAATTCCAAATATCGGGTTATCCTATCATGACAAAAGACTGGAAATGGAAACTGTCTGTCAACGCCACTACCTATAAGAACCAAATCACTTCATTGCCTTCTGAAGAAATGTGGAGCGGCAACAAGAAATGGGTGAAAGGCGGTTCGCTGTACGATTTCTATCTGATAGAGTGGGCAGGCGTTAATCCGGAGAATGGTAATCCGATGTGGTATCGTTACAACAGCGAAGGCCAGAAAGTAACCACGGAAGATTATTCTTCTGTAGTGACTGATGATAAAGTGAAATGCGGCAATTCATTGCCCGACTGGACAGGCGGTTTGCAATCAGACTTGTCTTTCAAAGACTTCACACTGTCTTTGCTGTTCTCTTACTCTATCGGAGGTAAGATTTACAACGGCGACAAGGTTTCTTTGATGAGCCAGGGACCATCGGGAACAGGTTGGAGTGTAGATATGCTGGACCGTTGGACTCCTGAGAATCCTTATACGGATGTACCCCGATTGACTACCACTCCGAAAAGTCCATGGACCAATGCTTCCAGCCGTTTCCTAGTAGATCGTTCGTACCTGCGTTTAAAGAACATTACGTTCTCATACACGTTGCCCAAATCATTGCTGGAAACACTGACCCTGAAAGATGCCAGCGTGTTCTTCCAGGCAGAGAATATGCTGACATTTACCAAACAGCAAGGTTTGGACCCCGAACAGACATTCGCAGGATCTACTTATTACCGCTATCCGGCCATGAAGACCCTTTCATTCGGAATCAATGTAAAACTTTAATTTATAGTCAAAAAGAAATACTTTGCGAATTACACAATCTAAAATTGAGAGTTA
>JAUNIV010000324.1 GCA_030523385.1 Bacteroidales bacterium
GATTCTTTCGGCGCTGGAGGTGGATGTGAACTTCAATGTCAATGTATTGGTGGGCAGCGATGGTATCATACGCGGAGCCATCGGCGGACATCCCGACACAGCTGCCGACTCGGCACTCTCCATCATCGTATGCCCGCTGTTGCGCGGACGCATACCGTGTGTGGTAGAAGAGGTGACGACGCACATTACTCCCGGTTCTACGGTGGACGTGGTTGTCACGGAATATGGCATTGCCGTCAATCCGTGCCGTCCGGAGATAGCCGAACGCCTGAAAGCTGCCGGACTGAACATCGTGGACATCCGTGCGTTGAAAGAACGCGGCGAGAAGATTATCGGACATGCCGCACCGTTGCCGTTTGGCGACAAGGTGGTGGGCGTGGTGATGAACCGCGACGGCTCTGTGATGGATGTCATCAAGAATATTAAAGCCTGAACCTTAATAAAAGAGTGGAGATGGAAGAAATCACACTTGAACAACTGTTGGCAAGCCGGGAAGAGCGGTGGCATCGGCAAATGATGTTCATCCGCGACTTCCCGTCGCTGACACTCGTATGCCTGACGGTTATCATGCCGGGGGCGGTGAAGCGCAGTGACCGTTCGCTTGTGGTGGCAAAGGCTGCCGTCAAGGCCATGCGTGAAGCCTTCGGCGATACGATACGCCGGATGGATGAGCATGACCTTGTCACGGGTTATGAGGTGTATCTGCTGACAACGCTTCCCGTAGAGGAAGCCAAACTGACGGCTTGTCGGATAGAAGATACGCACCCGTTGGGACGGTTGTTTGACATAGATGTGATTGACCAATCGGCTACACCCGTTTCGCGCAGCATCGTGGGGATGGCCTCGCGCCGTTGCCTGCTTTGTGACAACGAGGCACGCTATTGCATGCGCAACCGCACGCATACTCCGGAAGAATTGCATGACCGCATCCGACAAATGATTGACGATTATGTACAGCGACTATGAAATACGCCAGTTGCCTCTGTCGGTGAGGTCCAACCGGCAAGCCGTATCCGTATTCCTTGCCGCCAACGGGCTGAGACTGGACGCAGTGGATTATTACGCTGCCGTGTATGCCTGCGGCGAAGAGGAGATGCTGGCAGGCGGAGGCTTATGTGGGGATGTCATCAAGTGTATAGCTGTTTCTCCGAAGGTCAGGGATGAGGGGATGGCCAATCGGCTCGTGTCCCATCTTATCAGTGTGGCCATGGGAGAGGGGCATACCTCCGTAAAGCTCTTTACCAAACCGGAGAACCGCGCCATGTTTGAGAGTTTGGGATTCTCCCTCATTGCCCAATCGCCGGAAGCCATCTTCATGGAGAACGGCGGACGGGGACTTTCGGCCTACTGCCAATATCTGCGGACGCTGCGTGATGAAGCCTCCCCTGAGACACATGGGGAAAGTGGGGCAATCGTTATGAATGCCAACCCGTTTACGCGCGGACACCGTTACCTGATAGAGCAGGCTGCCGCGCAAGTGTCCCACCTATATATAATAGCGGTGAAAGAAGACAAGTCGCAGTTCGGTTACACGGAGCGGATAAGCATGATGCGTGACGGATGCCGGGGCATTCGCAACGTCACAGTGTGCGAAGGGAGTGACTATGCCGTGTCTGCCTCTACGTTTCCTACCTATTTCCTGAAGAAGATAGATGCTGCCACCGATGCGCATATCACGCTCGACCTTGATTTGTTTGCCCGGCGCATAGCTCCGGCATTGGGGGCGACTGTCCGCTTTGTAGGTACGGAGCCGGCAGACGGCTTGACTGCCCGATACAACAGGCTGATGAAAGAGCAGCTTCCGCCGAAGGGTGTTCGCGTGGTAGAGATAGAGCGGTTGTGCGAAGGGGATGCAGTGATAAGTGCCAGCGCCGTGCGGCAAAGCCTTGCCGGAGGTTCCCTGCAAGAGGCAGCCCGGATGGTTTATCCCACGACCGTGCCTTATCTTATCTCTTCTTTGGCATCTGCCGCCCTGCAAAAGGAAGTGGACACGACCCCCAAACCCGGACTGGTGGATCGAAAAGACAGCGGCGCACACCGCGACATGGACCACGGGCTGATGACAAAGAGCATACGTACGCTTCATCCGTTCTTTACGCAACTGGCTGCTTTGGGACTTCGGGAGGAACTGCCCGCTGTCGAGAAGGTGAGGGCTACGGGAATGGAGGCGGAAAAGGCTATGCTGCAAGCCACGGGGGGAGTCAATACCCACAAGGGAGCTTTGTTTTCTTTCGGGCTGATGGCTGTGGCTGCTGCTTTCCTTTTGCATAATCAGGGGAAGACAGATGCAGTCCAGTTGCGCGATGCTGTATCTGTCCTGGCAAGTCAGTTCCCTAAACCACAAGGCACACACGGAAGCCATGTATCGGGACAATATGCCGTGAAAGGTGCGTTAGCCAATGCTTGCGACGGCTATCCGCAGTTGTTTGATGACTGGTTGCCTTTCTATCGCCAATGTGCGGGAGACGAATTTGCACTCCACAAGACGCTGCTACACATCATGTCGGCATTGGATGACACCAACATCTATTTCCGTAAGGATGCCGGGACGGTGAGGCGTGTGAAGCAAGAAGCGGGAGCATTGCTCAAAGACTTTTCCGTGGAAGCACTGGAGGAGATGAACCGACGCTTCATCGGCGAAAACATCTCGCCGGGCGGAAGTGCGGACATGCTGGCACTCACGGTATTCATAGACACTTTATTGAAATGAAAAACTTATAACAACAACATTATTATTTGCTTAACCAAAAAAACAAACTATGGTAAAACTTATCAATCAAGGAGTTTATCTCCGCAACGGTTCCGAAATCGTGATGGACGCAACCGGAATGCCTGCGCCCGACGAAGCACGTGAAAACACCATTACCTACGGCATACTGCGCGCACACGATGTGGACGGCGGCCGAGGAAACAAGATGCGCATCCGCTTTGATGCCATGATGTCGCACGATATTACATACGTGGGCATCATCCAGACAGCGCGTGCCAGCGGTCTGGAGAAATTCCCCCTGCCATACGCCATGACCAACTGCCACAACTCACTGTGTGCCGTGGGCGGAACTATCAATGAAGACGACCATGTGTTCGGTCTGTCGGCTGCCAAGAAGTACGGTGGTATCTACGTACCCGCCAATCAGGCAGTGATACACCAGTATGCCCGCGAAGCCATGGTGAAGTGTGGCAACATGATTT
>JAUNIV010000325.1 GCA_030523385.1 Bacteroidales bacterium
AGCCACTTTTCATTTACTTTGGCGACTTATAAATTGTCATGAGGGTTTCATTTGCCAACTTCCACATGGCTAAGAAAGATGCTTTGGTGATGTCCACTATCTTCGGCCAATTTATTTTCGGAGCTTCATCGCTTGGCTGGTGATAGTCGGGATGCCAGTCGGTGTGATACCAGATGATAGGAATGCCCAACTTGGCAAAGGTGCCGTTGTCACTGCCGCCCACAGGGTTGTCCCATGCCCGATAGTCGGGCGAGAGTTGCAGGCGATAGTCCTCGATGTCTTTCTTCAGCCAGTCGCCGAAGACGGGATGAGCCGCCGTGTAGAAATATACCACGTGCGTAGGCTGGTCTTCCTTGTTGTTGCGGCCTATCATGTCGTAGTTCAGATAACCTTTCACTTTCTTGATGTCGGCATACGACTGTGCGAAGTGGCGTGAACCCAACAAGCCTTTCTCTTCGCCGTCCCAAAAAGCGAAGATGACCGTGCGTTCCGGCTGTTCGCCCGTGGCGAGGAATGCCCGTGCCACCTGTAACACGGCCTGCACGCCCGATGCATTGTCGTCTGCTCCGTTATAAATTTGGTCGCCGTCCAGCATGGGGTCGTAACCTAAGTGGTCATAGTGCGCACCGATGATGACAATCTCTTCCGGATTCTTTCCTTCTATCTTTCCTAAGATATTGCGCAAGGCCAACTTCTGATGCACGCCCTTCTTCAGCTCGGCAATGGAGTCCGGCTCCACCTGCCAGCGTTTGTTCTTTACCTGTCTTTCGGCGTGATAGACATCGAAAGGCTGCACATAATCGTCAAACAGAGGCTTCATGCCCATCTGCTTCAGGCAGGAAATGATGTAGTTTCCCGCAATGCGTCCGCCCTTCCATCCGGCTTCGCGACCTTCCAGTTCGTCGCAAGCCAGGAAGCCGATGTGAGCTTCGGCCGTGGCGCGGTTGATGGTTTCTACTCCTTTCTTTTCAGGAGACGGTGCTCCTTTCTTGGGCGATGCGGCGTTGAGGCCGAAAGTACACAGCGCGAACAGTGCGGCTGCCATGAGGTGTTTTTTCATATATCTGATGTTTTTAGTATGCGGCGCGATACTTTCCTTCCTCTTTGTCCTCCAGCATATTCAGGTAGGAAGTGTAGCGCGACTCGCTGATTAGGTGTTCTTTCACTGCTGCTTGCACGGCGCATCCCGGTTCGTGCCGATGGGTGCAGTTGCCATATTTGCAGTGGGCGGAGTATTGGAAAATTTCTTTAAAGTAGTGTCCCACCTCTTCCTCCTCCATGTCGAAGGTGCCGAAGCCTTTGATGCCCGGTGTGTCGATGATATATCCCCCTTGGTCATCCACGGGAAACATTTCGGAGAAGGTAGTGGTGTGCATGCCTTTGTTGTGGTAGTCGGATATTTCTCCGGTTTTCAGGTTCTGTTCGGGCAGGATGGCATTGATAAGGGTGGACTTCCCCACGCCGGAGTTGCCGGACAGCAGGGTGACTTTTCCTTCCAGCTCTTTCCTCAGCTCGTCGATGCCGCTTTGCGTGATGGCCGATACCTTGAAGCACGGATAACCGATGTGTGTGTAGAGTCCCATCAGTCCGTCTAAGTAGCGCAGGTCGTCTTCCCCGTATCGGTCTGTTTTGTTGAACACTAAGCACACCGGCACTCGGTAGGCTTCGGCAGTGGCTAAGAAACGGTCGATGAAGATGGTAGAGGTCTCGGGATAGTTGACGGTGACAATCAGCATGCACTGGTCTAAGTTGGCAGCCAGGATGTGCGATTGTTTGGAAAGATTGGATGCCCGCCGGATGATGTAGTTCTTGCGGTCTTCTATCTCGGTGATGAAGGCAGTCCCTTCGTTGTTGGTGACAATCTGCACGCGGTCGCCCACGGCCACGGGGTTGGTGCTCCGAATGCCTTTCAGGCGGAAGTTGCCTTTAATCTTGCACTCGATGCTTTGTCCGTCGTCTGTCTTTACCAGATACCAACTGCCTGTATTTTTGATTACCAGCCCTTTCATATATTGTGCATTGAGAATTGAAAAACAAAGAGTAGGGAAGAACTTTCCGTGCTTCGGCCCTTTGCCTTTCAATTCTCAACAAGAAAATACCTTTACCGTTAAACCGTCATTATTTCTTTATCCTTTGCAGCCAGCAGTTCTTCAATCTTGGCGATGTACTTGTCATGCACTTTCTGAAGTTTGACTTCGGCATTCTTCTGCTCGTCTTCGGGCATGCCTTCTTTCACGGCCTTCTTCAGGGCGTCTATGCCGTCGCGCCTGGCATTGCGGATGCTCACTTTGGCAGTCTCGCCTTCTCCCTTGCATTGCTTGGAGAGCTGGCGGCGGCGTTCCTCGGTCAGAGGCGGAATGCCGAGACGGATGATTTCGCCGTTGTTTTCGGGCGTGATGCCTAAGTCGGAGTCCAGGATGGCTTTTTCTATGATGCGGAACATGCTCTTGTCCCACGGTTTGATGGCGATGCTTCGTGCATCGGGAGTAGTTACGGCAGCCACGTTATTGATGGGCACCATGCTTCCGTATGAATCCACACGTATTCCGTCCAGCAATCGGGTGCTGGCCTTTCCGGCGCGGATGTGGGCCAATGCTTCTTCCAGATACATTACGGCCATTTCCATTTTCTCTTGTGCGTCGTTGATGCAGGTCTTTGCGTCAGTCATATTGTTTGCTATTTAAATTGTTTATTTGTTGATTAGTGAAACAAAAGTAATTTATTTTTTGATTATCTGCAATAAAACTTCAAGGAATTGTTGTTTCTCCCGCAAATTCGGGCAAATCGGTTACATATCGTCCATCGATAAGCCCTTGTAAAGGATTGAGTATTTCCGATTCTCCGGTGGCGCGCAGGAAGGCAGACAGTAAAGAAACCGTCATTTCCGAAACAGCTGTTTCTCTACTGCAAAAGTAAACCGGATTTTCCAAACGGCGAAATATTCGCGGATCTTTTGGGGTGGGTGCGTTCGTCCTATGAAGCCGGAAATTTGATGCCTTAATGTCTCCGGTTTTAAAGGAGCAAAAATATTTTTCAAGGCATCAAAATATAAATCCCATGCTATCTCCCCTCAGCAACACAAATACGCGGTATTCTTTTGTACTTCTTCCGACGGAGGAGGAAGAAGTTTTTTCTTTTTATTATTTACTATTTTCTCTTTATATTATATTTATATTTTATTTATATA
>JAUNIV010000326.1 GCA_030523385.1 Bacteroidales bacterium
TATTATAAAATATTATGTATCAATTAATTGCTAATTATTCAGCGAACACTAATTAAAATCAATTAACAAACCAAGGAAATAAGACAAAGGAAACAAACAATCTTAAACGACTATTAAAGTGACAAATTTAAACACTATCCCGACCTACTTACTTCTCGCCCACAAACAGAATACTTACAGCAGAAAAAACCGCTCCTGCAACTCCTTCTTATATTTCTTGGAGACTTGCAGTTCCGTCACGTTCCCGAAGGGTGGAAACATGACACAACGGTTTTCCTTAATCATCATCAGATAATTGACGTTGATGATATAAGACTGGTGAATCTGCACAAAGCATGCGTCATATCCTTTTATCTGTTCGGCGGTAGTATTCTTCTTCAGCATCAGAGAACTTTGGTTATTGAGCATCACCTCCCATAACTTCCGTTCGGAATTATAACGGAAGAAACCAATGTCTGTGGAGCGGAGTATGCGCAAATCATTAGTAGGAGTAGAAATCATAAAAGTATGCTCATTGGGAGTATATACACAAGGAGGAGCCATCGGAGAAGACGACACCGTTTCTTCGGTTTTCTGCATGAAACGACCGATAATGATCTCCAGCTCTTTCTTGTCAATGGGTTTCAACAAATAGTCGAATGCCGACTCACGGATAGCATTAATCATATACTTGTCATAAGCAGTATAGAATACTACCTGCATGTTCCAAGTCACACCTCCCCTTACCTGCTCCAGCAGTTCCATGCCAAGCATATCGGGCAATTCAATATCCAAGAACAGCAAATCGGGATGCACTTTCTCCAAAAGTTTCTTTGCATTTACACCATTACGAGCCAATCCTTCCAACGACAGGCGACTATATTTCTTCAATTCCAGACAAAGGCTATCCGCCGAATACTCATCATCATCTACAATAATAACTTTGTACAGTTTCTCCATAATGCGATCAGGTTAGAACTATTTGTGTGACAAAAATATTCAAACATATTTTAACAGGCAAACCCACCAAGCCCAAAACATGGATAAACATTCTTTTCAAGCATCTATATGGACTAAAACCGAAACTAAACAATCTTTTTCAGATTATAATTATAACCATTGGGCAGATACACCACAAAGCTGCAACCGGTCTCTCCATCTTCCAATTGCACGTCCACCGTAGATACATCAATATGTTTCCGGTTGTATGAGTTGAGCAGCTGAACGGTCTGAAGAATCACTTTCAGTCCTGTGCCTGTGCCATAATTCAAACTGTTTGTGCGATAACCTCCCCCGTTGTCAGTCACACTGATACGAATGCCTTCTGCCGTTTTGCGTATGTCAATCCATAGCTTCTTCTCCCCTTCCTTGCCCAGCAAGGCATGCTTTATGGCATTTTCCACCGGTATCTGTATCATCATGGAGGGAAGTTTCTCTTTATCCAAATCAATGCCGCCATCCATACGCCTGCATAGTACGAATCTGTCGCCCAACGCTTTGCGCTCCAAGTCAATATAGGTGTCCACGAAGTCCAGTTCCTCGGCCATCGTCACACACAGCTGTTCTGTCAGTTCCAAGTTACGGCGCATCAGTTTCACAAGCTGTTGCATATTCTCGGCTTGTTCCGGCGTATAATTTCCCATCTCACGGTTCAACACATTGAATATAAAATGAGGAGAAAGGCGGTTACGGATGTTTTCCATACGAAGCGCCGAAATCATATTACGAGCCTTCATGCGGAGCAATGAACGCTGCTTCCTATTATATATATAGACAAAAACGACCAACACCAATATGCAAAAGCACACAGACATCCATACATAAAGCGTCTGATTCAGAGCCAGGACCTCATTTTCCTTCTGCTGAATAAAAGTCTTTTGTTTCATCAAAGTAGTATCTTGCTGATATTTCAAATCTATTTCGGCCGTGCGCATCCTGATTCGTTCGTTGCGGGTAGAGTCATCTATGCGCTGGTTCTCCTTCAAATAATAATATGCCTGACGGAAGTCGCCTGTTTCCTCAAAATAGTGTTGCAGGTAACGGTTGCGTATGTGCAACATGCTTGGCTCCACGTAGTCCAGTTTCACGGCATTCTTCATTCGCTGGCGTGCCAAAGGCAAATTATTCTGCTTCAAAGCCAACTCGATCAGCTGCGTATCCAGATAATAAAGGGCTGTCTGATTGCCAATGGCATGAAAGAAAGGACTGCAAAGGTTCAGATAGAAAGCAGCCGAATCGGTCTGCCCCATTAGCAGGAAGGTTTCGCCCATGTTCAGTTCTGTCAGATGTCTTTCAAATTCCATATCGGGATAAACACACGAAAGCGCCAATGATTGCCTGAACATCTCCAATGCCCGTGGATAATCTTCGCGGAAGTAATAAGAATTGCCCCGGTTGTTCAGATAAATATGGCGCTCAAAAGGTTGCATATCTTCAAAATAGCGGGCAGCCAAATCGTAATAATAATCGCACAGCGTAAAATCCCGCAGTTGCACATACACCGTAGCCAGCCCATAATAAGCCGGAAAGCGATTTTCCTCGGCCACGCCCAACGAATCGCAATAAGAAAGTGCCCTGCGATACCAGAAGGCTCCCATGTCATATCTCCCCGTACGCACAAACGCATCGGCCAGATTCATGGAAATATCGGGCAACACTGCACGGTTGTTTCCTGCCAACCGATAGTCGAAAGCTTTACTGAAACATACCACCGACGAATCGAGCAGCCCCTGACGCGCACATACATTGCCCCGCATATTATAGATCTCGGCATACAAATCATTGATGTAAGAAGAAGAAGAAACATCCTTGTCGCAAAAAGCTTCTGCCCGGGTCATGCACCAGTTGACCGAATCAATCCCCGACAGGAACATATATGCTTTAGCCAGCAACATCATGTAATGATAATAAACGGTGCTGTCTTCCACTGCGGACATCCGGCTGACAGTGTGCTGGCAAACATAACGCGGATTTCCCGACAATGAGTCTGTCATTGAACGATAATAATCCATGAAGATTTCCATCGAAGTCTGTGCACGGTGTTTTTCCGGTGCACAGGAAATCCCCATTATGCTTCCCAAAAATATCAGATAAAAGCAGCCGACAAGCAATTTCTTTGTTTTTATAATAAAAATCCGATAAGTGTTTGCAGATATTTTAAAATGAGAGAGTTATGAGGATATTCATTCTCTTGGGTAATGACTTGG
>JAUNIV010000327.1 GCA_030523385.1 Bacteroidales bacterium
GTATGCCTTTATCTGCATATTCACGGGCGGCAACCTTAGTCAAACCGGAAATTGCATGTTTGGTTGCGACATATGCGGAAAACTCAGGAAGAATCGTATGCCCTTCGACAGAACCTATGTTTACGATTGAACCGCCTCCGTTTTTCAACATTTCAGAAAGTTCATATTTCATTGCGTAATAAACCCCATCCAAATTTACATTTATGACCTTATGCCAGTTTTCTATTTCAGACTCATGCAACAAAGCTCTTTTACCTGCTATTCCTGCATTATTGACAGCTAAATGTAACGCTCCGAATCTTTTTATGGTCTATTCTACGGCATTACGCAAACAACTTGCATCTGAAACATCGCCTTGTATGGCAAATGCACGTCCACCGCTGCGACTATTTATCCGTACTTCCATGTCTTTCAAGTCATCGAAATTACGAGCTATAAATGCGACATCGGCACCACATTCAGCCAAGACTTCAGTAATGGCACCGCCTATTCCTTTTGTGCCACCTGTTATAAAGGCAACTTTCCCTCTTAAATCTATTTCCATATTCCCTTTGTTTATTCGTTGCACATCTCAAAAATACGTTCGATATCATGTTGGGCAAGCGGCTTGAAACCGGGTAGGATGCTTCCGGCACATGATTTTTGAGCCATCACCGGGAAATCCTCGGATTTAATACCCACTTCCCCGAACGTGCTTTTCAGTCCCAATGTGTTGAAGAAGAAGTTAGACAAACGCTTTATGCTTTCGCGTGCAATGGCCATCGGCTCCAAAGCTGGATCAATGCCAAACACGTTCACACCAAACTGGACATACTTGCTCACCGTAGTCTCGTCCAAGCAGTATTCCATCCAACGCGGTGTCAGGATGGCAAGACCAAGTCCGTGGGTAATGTCGTATATCGCCGACAGCTCATGTTCCATCGGGTGACAGCTCCATGCCTGTTGCTTCCCTCCGTTCACAAATCCGTTGATGGCCCACGATGATGTCCACATCAGGTTGGCACGCGCCTCATAGTTATCTGGCTCTTTCATGGCCACGGGCGCATACTTGATGATTGTTTTCATCAGACCCTCCATAAAGCAGTCGAGCATATAAAGGTCCTGCTCCATGTTGAAATACACTTCAAGGATATGCGACATCATGTCGGCTGCACCACACGCAGTCTGATACGGGCTGACCGTATAAGTCAAAGTCGGGTCTAAGAACGATACTTTGGGCAGCATGGGCGGTGCGAGACGGCCTATCTTGTCCTTTGTCTCAGGATTACTGATTACACCGCCGCTGTCCATTTCGGAGCCAGTAGCTGCAAGCGTAAGCACAGTGATTATGGGCAACGCCTTTTCTATCGGAGCCCATTTCTCGCTCAAGAAATCCCATGCATCATGCTCCACACATGCGCCTGCCGCCATGAATTTGGTGGCATCGAGGGTCGATCCTCCGCCCACGGCAAGCAGCACGTCAATCTTTTCGTCTTTACAGATTTGCGCTCCCTTGCGGACAGAATCTATACGGGGATTAGGCTCTATGCCAGCAAGTTCAAATACTTCAAGCCCTGCCTTGCGTGTTTCGTTCAGGATGGCATCATAAAGCCCCGTGCGTTTGATGGATCCGCCTCCGTAGGTCAGGAGCACACGTTTACCATACTTTGCCAGCTCTTCTCCCAAATGGCAGAGCTGATTCTCGCCGAAATATACCTTTACCGGTATGTCATATACAAAACTGTTCATATCTATAAGTGTTTTTACATTTATTTCATAGTCTTCATGTCAATCACATAGCGGAACTTCACCTTACCGTCCTGCACATTCCTGTATGCCTTATCTATCTCCGCACCTTCGGCCTTGATTATCTCCACTTCGGGATAGATGCCGTGTTCCACTGAGTAGTCCAGCATTTCCTGCGTTTCTTTGATGCCCCCGATTTGTGAGCCGAACACCTTACGTGAACCTTGGAAAACGAGGTCGGCAACCGACAGCGAGGGCATGTTGCGGAAAGCCGGAAGTCCCACGATGCCGAACTGTCCGTCCAATTTCAGCATCTTCATATACATAACAGGCTCATACTTCGCCGGAATGGTCGAGAGGATAAAGTCGAACGTGCGGTCAAGCCCTTTCAGTTCCTCCGGGTTATTCACGTTCACATAGCGCACGGCTCCCATGCGCAGGGCATCCTCACGCTTCTCGTCCGTAATGTCGAACACTGTCACTTCGGCACCGAGCGCCACGGCATACTGTACGCCCATGTGTCCCAGCCCGCCGAAACCTGCCACGCCCACCTTGTCGCCACGCTTCACGCCTGCCTGCATGATGGGTGAATAGGAAGTGATTCCGGCACAAAGCAACGGTGCCACCTTCTCTATCTCCGCATTAGCTGGAATCTTGATGGCAAAATCCTCTGCTACAACGTAGGTATCGGAATATCCTCCCTGCGTATGCTCGTTTCCATTGTAGCGGTCTATGCCGTGGTAGGTCATTATGGCTCCTTCCTCACAATATTGCTCCATGTCCTGCTCGCAGGCATCGCAGTGGCGGCACGAGCCGACCATGCAGCCGATACCGGCATAGTCGCCTACCTTGAAACGTGTCACGTTCTTGCCCACGGCAACCACACGCCCGGCAATCTCATGTCCGGGAACCATCGGATATTCCTCTGCTCCCCAGTCGGCAAACACGTGATGCAGGTCGCTGTGGCAGATACCGGCATATAGAATCTCGATCTGGATGTCGTTGTCGCCTACGGCGTGGCGGGTAAACTCGTAAGGGCGGAAATTCCCTTTCTCTTCGTAAACGGCAAAACCCTTTGCGGGAATACGCTCGTCGTTGGTCTGTGCGAATGAACTCATAGTCATAAGCGTTAAAGCTGTTGTCAAAATCAATTTGGTTTTCATACAATACATTTTTTAGTTACATTTTCTTTTTTCTGGTGCAAAGTTAGCGGAGCTTCCGCGAACCGGCATTAAACGGATTACAGATTGAGTTACCGAAATTACTGATTGTTATTCCACACATTCCCAGAGATTTGCAATCACTTATATAAATTACGGATTGTCATACCCGAATTACGTTTTATGTGGCTTTCCCGGCAGATTACAATCATGTTATTTGTATCTTTGCATCATAATTATAGTCAAAAGGAATTGATTTGCAAAAAATCCCAATAAATAATATCTTTG